>DMRR01000183.1:15648-17887 GCA_003455275.1 Bacteroidota bacterium
GCAAATCCTTTTGCAAATGAACTGCCCACCATGAGCGAACCAATTAAACCCGGGCCTTCAGTGAAAGCTATGGCTGATAAATCTTCTCTTGAAACACTTGCTTCTTTCAATGCAGCATCAATTACCGGAACAATATTTTGCTGATGCGCGCGCGATGCCAGTTCGGGTATAACTCCGCCATATTGTTCATGCACTTTTTGATTCGCAATTTTATTCGAAAGCAAAACTCCATCTCTTATTACTGCCGCTGCAGTATCATCACATGAAGATTCGATTGCAAGAATTGTTACAGGCATTTGGCGGCCAAATCTAAATTCAATCAAATTGCTTCTGTCTATCGGTGAATTGAAAATCAAAAAAGCGATTCACTTTTTTTTGAATCTCTTTTTTTTATACTGAAGAATTCCTCATTGTGAAATTATAAAACCTCAAACTGAAATAGTCGGGGTGAGAAGACTCGAACTTCCGACCCCCAGCACCCCATGCTGGTACGCTAGCCAACTGCGCCACACCCCGAAATTTGTGAGCCGCCAAAAATAAAAATCCGTTGCACAATTCATTTGTTCATCTGCCGTTATTTTCGCCAATGATTTTAGTTTCTAATTTTTAATTTCTTATTTCAAATTGCAGTTTCTATTTCCGTCATTTCTCTTCGCTCTTTCGACCATCGCAATTCCTATTATTATTCATTTATTCAATTTCAGGAGATATAAGACTATTTATTTTCCAAGTATCCGTTTTCTTAAAGAAGTAAAACAACATACGCAAAGCACTTCGCAGCTTAAGCATCTGCTGGTTCTGCTTGCCAGGATTCTAACAATTGCTTTTTTAGTTTTTGCTTTTGCTCAACCATTTATTAAGCCAGCTGAAGGAATTTCAAACACTGGAAAAAAAGCGGTAAGTATTTACATCGATAATTCTTTTAGTATGAGTACCCGCTCAGGTGATGTGCCGCTTTTAGAAATTGCAAAACGAAAAGCTCAGGAACTGGCAAGTGCTTATGCGCAGGATGATGAATTTCAGTTGCTCTCAAATGATTTTGAAGGAAAGCAACAGCGACTTGTGAACCTTGATCAGTTTAAGCAATTCACTGATGAGGTAAAGTCATCGCCAAATACCCGAATGCTGAGTCAGGTTGTAGCCAGAGAAAAGGAAGCGCTCAATCCGTCATCATCTTCTCAAAAAAATATTTATATCCTTTCTGATTTTCAAAAATCTACTTCTGACATACAAAACATTCCGGTTGACAGTAACATCAAAATATTTTTTATACCAATTAATTCTTTAGCGCAAAAAAATGTTTCCGTTGATTCATGTTGGTTAGAAACGCCGGTTCAAATGATTAATCAGCCGGCGAAACTTCATGTGAAAATTACCAACTATGGAGACGAAAGCATCGAGGACGAAAGAATTACACTTCGAATTAATGATGAAATAAAAACAATTGCAGATTTGAATCTTAAAGCCGGTAGCACGGTGGAGGATACACTGGTATTTAATATCACTCAAAGCGGTTGGAATAAAGGTGAACTGCAAGTGACTGATTTTCCAGTTTCATTTGATGATTCATATTATTTTACTTTCAATGTAAAACCGGTTGCAAATGTTCTTTCAGTAAATGGCGCATCTTCTAATCCATTTCTTGATGCGCTGTTCAGCAACTCTTCCCTTTTCAGTTATTCGAATTCTTCGATCGGGCAATTAGATTATTCATCACTTGGAAAATTTGATTGCATTGTCTTAAATCAGCCACCTTCAATTTCTTCTGGTTTATCCGATGCCTTGAAACAGTATATGACGAAGGGTGGAAACATTTTGTTTATTCCAGGTATTAATTCGAACATTGAAAGTATAAATGAATTTCTGGAATCAATTAATTCAGACCTGTTGCAACAATGGTTGAAAGAAAAGCGCTCTGTTGTCAGCATCAATACAAATATGGAATTGTTTGCAGATGTATTCGGAAAGATAAATTCAAACATGGCGCTACCTGTTACTGATGGGCTTTTTCTTTTGAAACAAAGAACTCAAAGTCCGGCTGAACAACTTATGAAGTTTAATGATGGAAACAGTTTGATGAACCGCTATCAATTGGGATATGGAAATTTTTATCTCTCCTCAGTACCTTTTGATAAGTCAATAACAGATTTTCCATTAAGTCCGGTGTTTGCCCCTCTTATTTTTAAAGTGGTTGTTCTTAAAAATTCAATTCCGGCAATTAACTATACGATTGGTGAGC
>DMRR01000195.1 GCA_003455275.1 Bacteroidota bacterium
GATTTGAGTTTTATTCAACGCGCTGATAAAAAATATGAAGCCACAGTTGAAGTTACCCTTCTCTACATGAAGGATTCAATCGTGTTTAATCATTTCAAGTATCTTTTATTCAGCGAGGCAATTGATGATACCGCTTCAATCAATTTTAACCTCACTGATCTTAAAAGAATCAATTTACCAAAAGGAGATTATACAATCGAACTATATCTCAAAGATGAAAATGAAACTACATCAACTAATTACCTATGGGAAGGAGTTACTGTTGATTATAATATTGATTCACTCATGATTTCAGATATAGAATTAGTAGAATCCTATAAGCTATCAGATGAATCAAATGTTTTTACTAAAAGAGGTTATGAAATACTTCCCCTGGCGGTTGAATATTTTCCCACTGCTATGTCTTCTCTTAATTTTTATTCTGAAATCTATCATGCTGATAAATTAATCTCAGATGAAAATTATGTCATCACTGTTTTTATTCATGAAACCACCAGCCAATCACCCTACAGGGACCTGGTAGTTTATTCAAAACAAAAACCGTCACACACTTCAGTAATTTTTTCATCATTTGATTTATCAAAACTTCCTACCGGCTCTTATTTTATTACTTTAGAAGTACGGACACGGAAAAATGAATTGCTCGGATCAAGAAGCCTTTTTTTCTACCGAAGCAATACTTTGCTCACATTTAATCCTTCGCAACTTGACAGTATTAATGTTGAAAATATTTTCAGTTCAACACTTGCCAGTGACTCGCTGAATTTTTGGATGCAGAGCCTTTACCCAATTGCTTCTAACGAAGAAAAAAATTACATCGAGTACTTTGAGAAAACAAAATCAGAAACCGGAATGCGAGCTTTCATTTATAAATTTTGGAAAGATAGAAACCCAACTGATCCGCTTAATGAATGGATGGCTTATAAGAACAGTGTCATGTATGCAGAGGAAAATTTCAAAACTCCAAACCGTCATGGTTTTGAAACCGACATGGGCCGGGTTTACCTTCAGTATGGCCCGCCATCTGATGCGCTTAGTGAAAAGCATGAACCAGGTGCCTATCCATATCAGATTTGGCATTACTACTTTATCAAACCAAATCAAACCAATGTTCGGTTTGTTTTTTACAACCCCGACCTGGTTATTGGAGACTACAAACTGATTCACTCTGATGCTTTGGGAGAAATCAGAAATCCCCGCTGGCAATATCTAATCTATGATGCCGTTAACAAGCATGGTAGCCGTGACAGCGATGTGACTAAATTCCCTGATCACTTTGGTTCACGCGTGGATGATTACTTCAAGGAGTAAAATCACTGAAGTTATTTTCACACACAGTTTTAATTTTCAATGTCGCGAAGCGTTGCAGTAATTATTCTTTCATGGAACGGCGAACATTATCTGGAGAAATTTCTTCCTTCAGTTGTTCAGCACACTCCAGTTTCTCTGGCAAAAATTATTGTGGCCGACAATGGAAGCACAGATAATTCTGAAACGGTTGTAAAAAAATTTCCTTCTGTTGAATTTCTGCCTCTTAAAAAAAATTATGGTTTCGCTGATGGTTACAACAAAGCAATTGAACAAACCAATGCTGATTGGATTGTGCTTTTGAATCAGGATGTAGAAGTGACTGAGGGTTGGCTGGAAGGTTTGCTCAAACAAATTTCTCTTTATCCGAAACTCGGCGCGTGTCAACCGAAAATTCTTTCGCTGAATCAGCGCACTCACTTTGAATACGCAGGAGCAGCAGGAGGATTTTTAGATAAGTATGGTTATCCGTTTTGCCGCGGAAGAATTTTTGACACCATTGAAGAAGACAAAAATCAATACAACAACGAAACAGAAATTGCATGGGCAAGCGGTGCGTGTATGTTGGTGAACAGAAATGCTTACTTGCAAGCCGGAGGGCTCGATGATTTATTCTTCGCACACATGGAAGAAATAGATTTATGCTGGCGATTGAAAAATCTTGATTATGAAATTCGTTTCACTCCTGCTTCCAAAGTTTATCATCTCGGCGGTGGAAGTTTGCCACAGGGAAATCCAAGAAAAGTTTTTCTCAATTTCAGAAACTCACTGCTGATGCTGTATAAGAATCTTGAAAAGCACGAACGCGGCAGAATAATTTTTATGCGCTTGCTGCTTGATCACATTGCAGCATATCGCGCGCTCTTCACAGGAAATTTTTCTGACTTCCGAGCAATTGCGAAGGCGCATTATCATTTTTTACTTATGTGCGGCGAATGGAAGAAAAAAGTAAACGCTAAAAATTTCCCTCGAAAAAATCATCTCGTTCTTCCTGGTTTTTATAACGGAAGTATTGTAAAGAAATATTTTCTTCAAGGAAAGAAAATATTCTCTCAATTGTAAAAGAAAATATTTTCAGAACTTATTATTCAGTTATCGCAACCTTAAAACTTTTATTCACACCATCAACATTTGCATTGATGAAATAAAGTCCAGCTGAAAGGTCACAAGCATTGTAACTGATGTGTTGCAAGTTTCTGTCCGAACCTGAATAAATAGTTGCAATCAGTTTTCCTTCAGCTGAAAAAAGATTGATTGAAATTTTGCTTCCATTCATATTCGCAACATTGAAATCAATAGTTGAGTTTGTTGGATTAGGTGAAGTAAACTGAATTACATTTTCTACCGGAGAAACAATCTTAGTAGAAGCAATAACCGAAGGCGACATAATCCAGTTTGTAATTGCAGTATCCGTTGGCAACACAGGACTGAGATAATGCGCCACCCAATGACCTGCTTCGTCAATGCAAAACTTGTTGAAGTTCCAGGCAACATGTGCATCAGAAACTCCATTCAAATCAGCCCGCTGAAGCCATTTGTATATTGGAGAAGTATCACCTGCGATGATTGCAATCTTTGACATCATTTGGAAAGTTACGCCATAAGTTCCTGTGCAGAATTGATTGATGGTGCTGTCATCGTGAGGATCCTGAGAACCAAAATCATTGCATGGAAAACCGATGATCTCAAAATTGTATTGATGATATTGATTGTATAAATTTTCTAAGTCAGCAAACTGCGGTGTATATGCGCAGAAACTTGCAGTGTTCACGATTAAAAGTTTTTTACCCCAATACTGTGACATACTGATTGTATCTCCGGTGATTGTGACTGCCGAATAATCGTGAAAGGTCAAAGTACTTTGAGCCTTCAAACTCAGCGTAAGAAATGAAAATACAATCAGTGTAAAAATTTTTGATCGCATGATTTATTTTTTTGTTGAAGTTTTTAATTCTGTGAAAGTAGTCATTTATAATGTGAATCAATTATCTCTCTCCATTTGATTGCCTCATCTTATTTTCGCCACGCTATAGAGCAACACGAATGAGCAAGCACCAGCATATCGCACTCGGCGAAGATTCAATAGAGAAACAAAGCATTACTCTCAACATAGGCCCAACACATCCTGCAACTCACGGCGTGTTTCAGAATGTGGTGGAGATTGATGGCGAAAGAATATTAAGCGGAGAATCAACAATTGGATACATTCATCGTGCGTTCGAAAAAATAGCGGAGCACCGCCCGTTTTATCAAGTCACGCCATTAACTGACCGCTTGAATTATTGCTCCTCTCCCATCAACAATATGGGTTGGCACATGACAGTTGAAAAGCTCCTAGGCATCACTGTTCCAAAGCGTGCGCAATACCTGCGTGTGATTATAATGGAACTCGCGCGTATTGCTGACCATATTGTTTGTAACAGTGTAATTGGAGTTGACACCGGTGCGCTCACCGGATTCACTTATGTGTTTCAGTGGAGAGAAAAAATTTACGAGATATGGGAAGAAGTTTGCGGCGCACGACTCACTACTAATATCGGAA
>DMRR01000175.1 GCA_003455275.1 Bacteroidota bacterium
GTTTCCAATTTGTTGAGAGCAAAAAAATCAAACGCAGCTTTATGATTAATTTCTTTCGGAACAAATGGAAGAGTCAACAGCGCTTTTTGTTCAGATGCAAAAGCGAAATGATTTTCATTCCTGAAATAATAGAAAGGCTTTACACCAAATCGATCTCGTGAACCGAACAATAAATTTTCTTTCCGGTCATAAATCACAAACGCCCACATGCCATTAAAATGCTTTACACAATCTGCTCCCCACTTTTCATAAGAGTGAAGAATAACTTCAATGTCCGTTTTAGTTCTGAATATGAATCCGTGTTGCTTTAACTCTTCACGAAGCTCAATGTAGTTATAGATTTCTCCATTGTATGTAATCCAATATCGTGTGTCTTCTGAACACATTGGCTGATGACCGGCAGGAGAAAGATCTATGATTGACAACCGCCGGTGTCCAAGCTGAACAGGAAAAATTTCATTCACACTTTGAACATCAGCTGTGGGAGAGTAGCGGAAATTATTTTGTCGAGAAGACAACGGAGTATCATCACTGAACGCGCAAACAAATTTTTCAGGTGAAGCAAGCAGGTAACCTTCACCATCCGGTCCGCGATGACGAATACAATCTGTCATCTTCTTTAGGTGAAGAAGGGAGTTAGTTTCCTGAGAAGTAAAATTTATGATTCCGGCAATGCCGCACATTTGCTAATCTATTGGCGCAAATATGAACCCAAATAATTTCTGATAAAGACAAACAGGAAATTGAAATGACAGTAAATAATTTATTTCAACGATGGAGTTTTCCGATTCATGTACTTCCAATCTTTATCCTTAAAAAAATTTTAGGAATTAAAGTGTATTTATTAAAAGTTAAATAATTTTTTGAGCCAATCTGCGGTAGTTCTGATTTAATATTTTTTAAAAATTGCCATTAACTTTTTTGACAAGAAGAACCTGCTTAATTAAGTAAACTGCTAAGATCCATACCTGGTTAGCTCCAGTTGAATATTGAAATCAGATTTAAAATTCCCAAATCATAAATGGCGCTTCTGATTACATTTGCCCCCTCCCGAAATTCTTCGGAATAAAACATTAACAAAATCATTTAATGGCAACAATTGATAAAATCAATACCCTTCTCGGCGACAAAGCCGGTTACCTTTTAGATCATGTTAGCGGATCGATAGACAAAAAAAACATACATGCTCCCGGTCCTGATGTAATAGACCGTCTGTGGATGCAAACAGATCGCAGTTCCCAGGTTCTTCGTAATTTGCAAAGTATATATGGCCACGGACGCCTTGCTAATTCCGGATATGTTTCGATTCTTCCTGTTGATCAGGGAATCGAACACAGCGGCGGCGCATCGTTTGCACCAAACCCAATTTATTTCGACCCTGAAAATATTGTTAAGCTTGCCATTGAGGGCGGATGTAATGCAGTAGCTACTACCTATGGAGTTCTCGCAAGTGTGTCAAGAAAATATGCTCATAAGATTCCATTTATTGTTAAGATCAATCACAATGAATTTCTAACTTATCCCAATAAGTTCGATCAAATAATGTTCGGTACAATAGAAGAGGCATGGAACCTTGGAGCTACAGCCGTAGGTGCAACAATTTATTTCGGCTCTGAAGAATCAGCAAGGCAAATTGTAGAAGTGGCTCGTGCATTTGAGTATGCTCACGAATTAGGCATGGCAACTATCCTCTGGTGCTACCTGCGCAATGGCTCATTTAAAAAAGATGGAGTAGATTATCACACAAGCGCAGATTTAACAGGGCAGGCCAATCATTTAGGTGTAACAATCAAGGCTGATATCGTGAAGCAAAAACTTCCGACAAATAATGGAGGATACACTGCATTGAATTTTGGAAAGACACATGCAAAAGTTTATCGCGAACTCAGCAGCGATCATCCTATCGATTTGTGCCGTTACCAGGTTGCAAATTGTTATATGGGAAGAGTTGGATTAATTAACTCAGGCGGAGAATCGAAAGGAGCAAGTGACATGGCAGAAGCAGTCTACACCGCAATTGTAAATAAGCGCGCCGGCGGAACCGGACTTATAAGCGGACGCAAAGCATTTCAGAAACCAATGAATGAAGGTGTGGATTTGCTTAATACAATTCAGGATGTTTACCTGGAAAAGAAAATTGATCTCGCTTAGTTTTCATTTACTAATCACCAACCACTAACCACAAACCACTTGTAATTTTATGGCTTGGTTCAAAAGAGATAAACAAGGAATTACAACCTCAACCGAGGAAAAACTCGAAGTACCGGATGGCGTGTGGTGGCAGTGCTCCTCATGTAAAAAAACAATTCCGACAGGAGACTTGATAGAAAATAAATATGTATGCCCTCAGTGTAATTATCATGCCCGCATTAATTCAAATGAATACTTCAATATAATTTATGATGAAGGTTCCGTAAAAAAATTGTTTGAAGACTTAGAGCCAAAAGATTTCCTTGGATTCGTAGACCTTAAACCTTACAAAGACCGTCTGGCAGAAACAAAGAAGAAAGTAAATGTGAGCGAAGCACTCACTGTGGGTTCAGGAAAAGTGAACGGACACAAACTCGTTACCTGTTGCATGAATTTTAATTTCATCGGAGGTTCAATGGGCAGTGTGGTTGGAGAAAGAATTTCGCGCGCAATAGATTATTGCATTCAGAAAAAATATCCATTACTGGTAATCAGTAAATCAGGTGGCGCCCGAATGATGGAAAGTGCTTTCAGTTTAATGCAGATGGCAAAAACTTCAGCCAAACTAACACAACTTGCAAAAGCAAAACTTCCCTACATCAGTTTGATGACCGACCCTACCACTGGCGGTGTTACTGCATCTTACGCCATGCTAGGCGACATAAACATTGCTGAACCAAATGCACTGATAGGTTTTGCCGGCCCTCGAGTTATTAAGGAAACAATAAAGAAAGATTTACCTAAAGGATTTCAGCGCTCTGAGTTTCTGCTTGAGCACGGCTTCCTTGATTTTATTGTTGACCGGAAAGATTTGAAGCAGCGCCTCACAGATGTAATTGAGCTGCTCATGCATAAAAACGAAAAATAAATAAGTGATGGGTGAAGGATGTTAGATGTTGTTAGAATCAAAATCTGAAATCAAAAATCTAAAATCTAAAATGTATTTATGTTATTAGGAAAAAAGGCACCCCACTTCAAAGCAAAAGCAGTTGTGAATGGAAGAGATATAGTTAAAGATTTTTCTCTCGACCGTTATGAAGGAAAAAAGTATGTCATGTTTTTTTTCTACCCGCTTGATTTTTCTACACTGTGTCCCACAGAGATCATAGCTTTTCAATACCGGATTGCAGAATTTGAAGAGCGCAATTGTGCAGTGGTGGGCTGTTCAGTTGATTCGCACTATTCGCATCGAGCCTGGTTGCAGACAGAGCAAAAGCATGGAGGAATTTTGGGAGTTACTTATCCCATGGTTTCAGATTTATCAAAAACCATTTCAAAAAATTATGATGTGCTCTTAGGTCATTATTCAGTAAATGAAAACGGCGAAGAAATTTTCATTGGTATTCCTGAAGCTTGTAGGGGCTTGTTCATCATCGACAAGAAAGGAATTATCCGATATCTATCTATGAATGAAATGGGAATTGGAAGAAGTGTTGATGAAATCCTTCGAATGCTTGACGCCATTATTTATAATGACGAAACCGGAGAAGATTGTCCGATTGACTGGAAGCCGCAACAGAAAAAACAAGAAGCACAGGCGAGGTAGCTAGCCTGGGTTCGAATCTTCAGCATTCAAAAACTTGTAAGTCATTGCAGCGGCAATTGCTCCACTGAAAGGACCAACAATATAGATCCAGAGAAATTGGTATCCGTTTCCTCCAATGTATAAATCAAAAAGCATTGGACCGGTTGCTACCGCAGGGTTGTAAGCGCCGCCTGAAATTTTTCCTCCTGCAGTTGCTGCAGCCATTATTGTAAAACCAATTGCGAGCCCGAAATAACTATTGCCCGAAGTTTTTTTGGAAACTGCAACATTCAGAACAACCATAACAAGCGCAAAGGTGAAGGCCGCTTCCACAGCAAGTGCCTTAAGTGTAAGTGCCTGCATATCACCGGGAGGATGAGGATAAAAATCATCTCCTCTGCCCGCGAGCAGGTAGTAAAAAACAGCTGCCGCCACTGCACCGGCTACTTGTGCAATCATATACATAATCATTTCATTCATTTTCATTGCACCATTCATCCATACAGCAAGCGTTACCGCCGGATTGTATTGCGCACCGGAAATATGCCCGCCCATATACACCATCACCATCAGAATGGCGCCAATAGCAATTGGATCTCGTGACAATGCAATTACCAGAACCAGAAAAAATGTTCCTATAAATTCAACGAGATAGTTTTTCATGCAAAAAAAATTTTAGTTAAGAATTTGGTTTCATTTGCGAAATGTAAAAAACATTTTCAAAGAAAATCTGGATTATGATACACAACGATCTCAGTTATTTCCAGTATACTGAACTAAGTTTAATAAAGATTTAAGCTCGCCAATTCAAATTTATTTTTACAGGCATCAACTCAGAAAACACAATTTGTCTTTTGCAATGTCATCTTTTCAGTTCAGGCAATTTATTATTCATCAGGATGACGCTCCGCTCAAAGTAACAACTGATGCTTGCTTATTCGGTGCTATAGTAAAATGTAAACAGGCAACCACCGTTCTCGATATTGGAACCGGAACCGGATTGCTTGCCCTGATGCTTGCTCAAAGAAATTCAGATGCAGAAATCACAGGAATCGAAATCGATAATCACACAGCAGAATTGGCGAAAAAAAATTTTGAGGGTTCTAAATTTTCTAACCGCTTAAAATTGATTAATGCAGATGCAACTAAATGGTCACATGAATCAAGAGAACACTTTAATTTGATTGTTTGCAATCCACCGTTCTTTAGTTCAAGTATGAAGAATAGTGACAAAAGAAAATCAGTCGCTCGCCACAATGATTCTTTAAGTCATTTTCAACTTTCATCAATTATATCTAAACATTTAGATCCCGAGGGATATGCATGGATCATGCTTCCCCCGGATGAAATGAAAGAATTTATTAAAGTGATTGATGAAAGAAAATTATTTGCAGATCATAAAATATATGTTTCTTCTTCTGAGAAAAAAAAGCCACACCTGGTTATTGCATCGTTTTCAAGAGAACAAAAAAGTTTGCAGGAGACAAAAATTTTTATTCATGATTCTTACGAAAACTATTCAAAGGAATTTTCTGAATTGTTATTTCCATTCTACCTGCACTTATAGTTTTTGCCTATAAATGCGGACAAGACAGAAAATTTTTGTGGAACAAGACAAAAATTGTCTCTTATCGTTCAGAATATTTTTGAGCAAATACTAATACAGTAATTAAATCGTTTCATACACATCACCTGAGAAAACATGAGTTTACTACTTCAGATTAATATGAGTGCTGATTCGCTTAGCGATACCACTGCTGCAATTGCTTCTACGCTTACACCTGCCGGCCAGACACAAGAACCACTTTCATTTCTTACTTTAATAATGAAGGGCGGATGGATTATGATTCCGATCGGAATATTATCGGTTCTGGCGCTATATTTTTCTATTGAAAGATTTCTTACGATCAGAAAAGCATCGCGCGTGGATTCAAATTTCATGAACATCATAAAAGATTTTTTGATTTCAGGAAAAATGGAAGCAGCCATTGCTCATTGCAAGAACACCAATACACCCATTGCAAGATTGTTATTGAAAGGAATAAAACGGGTGGGAAAACCAATTAAAGAGATTGAAAGTGCGGTAGAGAACGAAGGCAAACTAGAAATTTATCGTCTTGAAAAAAATATGAACTGGCTCGGCATTATTGCAGGAATCGCTCCCATGATGGGTTTCGTAGGAACGATAATGGGTGTGATTACAATCTTTTACGACATTTCAATTTCTAAAAACATAAGCATAGATGTTATAGCCAGCGGATTGTATGTGAAGATGATTACATCTGCCGCTGGTCTTATCGTTGGAATTTTTGCTCACATCATGTTCCATCTTTTGAACTCCATGATTGATCGCGTGAGTTATCAGATTGAAAGCAACGCTGTAGATTTTATTGACCTCATTCAAGAGCCAACCGCATAATGAGATTCAGAAGCAGAAGAAGCCGCCTTAGCAGTGAAGTAAGCACTTCAGCCATGAACGATATCATGTTCATGCTGCTTTTATTTTTTCTTATTATCTCTACTATGGTAAATCCTTCAGTGATAAAACTTATTCTTCCTCGCGCTACAGGCGAACAAACTGTGGCCAAAAAGATGATTACAGTTGCGGTGGATGCTGATAGAAATGTAACTATAGATGATGTTCCAGTATCTATCGAAACACTTGAAGCAAGCATGCAGGAAAAAATAAAATCAGTTGTCGATCCATCAGTTGTTCTAAAAGTAGATGCATCACTCAGCGTTCAGGACTTCGTGGATATACTTGACATTGGCGCAAAACTCAAAGTGCGAATGGTGCTCGCCGTTCAAAATAAATCTTAACACATGGCTCGTTTGTTTGAATTAGAAAACAACCGGATTGAAAAACAAAATCAGGTTAAAGGGATTATCACCTCTATTGCAATTCATGGATTGCTGTTACTGCTTTTTTATTTTCTGATCGGGGCTACTCCACCAATTCCACCGCTTGATGGAGGCGGAGTAGAAATAAATTTCGGATACATGGATGATGGAATGGGCGATGTGCAGCCAATCGCTACTGAAGTTTCTCCTGTGCTGCCGCAAGCTGAGAAACCTTCTACTCCTGAAAAATCAGATGACAAGAAAATTATTTCGCAGGAAAACTCTGATGTAGTTGTCAATACAAAACAGAAAGACAACAACAAGAAAAAAACTACAACCACAACCGTTACTACCAATCAAACTACTGAAATAAAGAAAGAGCAGCAACCAAAAGCATTATTCAAAGGATGGACAGATCAGAAATCTTCCGGTGAAGGTGATGGAAAAACTCCGGGCGACAAGGGACAACTAAACGGGACACCTAATGGAACACATTATACAGGAAACCCAGGGTTTGGAAATAATCCAAATGGAACAAATGGAATTGGTTATAGTTTGTCAGGAAGAAAGATGACTAAAGAACCAACATTGAAAAATAATTCTCAGGAGTATGGCATTGTTGTAATTAACATTAAAGTTAATAAGCAAGGTAAAGTTATTTCAGCTGATGGACCGGGACAGGGTTCAACCAATACTTCTACTTATCTCTATAATCTTGCTCGAACCGCCTCACTGGCTGCTCAGTTTGATGTGAACTCAACAGCTGCAGATGAACAACATGGAACCATCACTTACAATTTCAAGCTGAAATAAAATATTGTAATATTTTTTGTGAATAGATTCCAGCTCATCAAAAAAATATTCTGAAAACAAAAAGCCAACAATTTTATCTGAAGCAGAAGCAATTTATGAATGCAGAAAGATGACTGTGGAAGAACGGTTTGATTTATTGATGAGACTTATTAAGCTGAATAAACACATCAGGAAAGGCAATCAAGAAAAAAATTCTAAATGAGCAAAAATTCTTATTCCTTCCATCTGAATGTTTTCACAGAAAGATCACACAGATCAAGTACGCGGTCAATCACTGTGGATGCCATGTCTTCAAAATTTTTTGGCTGAGAATAAAATGAAGGTGATGCAGGACAAATAATTCCTCCGGCTTCAGTTACTGTTTGCATATTCCGGATATGAATTAAACTAAGTGGGGTATCGCGTGTAACAAGTATCAATCTTCTTCTTTCTTTCATCATCACATCCGCCGAGCGCGAAATCAAATCATCAGAAACTCCGGACGCAATTCTTCCGAGTGTTCCCATGCTGCACGGACAAATGATCATGTGAGTATATCGTGCGGATCCGCTTGCAAACGGAGCCATAAAATCATTCTTACTATAGAATGAGAACGGATATTTTTCATAGTCATTATTGCTAAGCTCATATTGCCAAACCGTTTTTGCGTTATCGCTCATTACAATTCCGACGGTCTCAATATTTTCTTTTTGATCACTTAGTTTATCAAGAAGAACCTTAGCATAAATACTTCCGCTTGCACCGGTGATTCCAACAACAATTTTTTTCTTCTCCATGTTGCAGCAAATGAAATGAAAAAATAAAATGGTATTTAATAAAAAGAGTTGGCATATGAGATTCAAATACCAACTCTTAGAAGAAAAATTTGTACCCGAGAAGGGAATCGAACCCCCACTTAGTTGCCTAAACCAGATTTTGAGTCTAGCGCGTCTACCA
>DMRR01000217.1:0-10283 GCA_003455275.1 Bacteroidota bacterium
TAATTGTCTTTATTGAATTTTCCTCCGGCATGAAGAACAGTAAGCACCACTTCGAGCGCGCTCTTTTTTTCTTTCTTCATTATTTCGGTTGGAATACCGCGACCATCATCTAGCACAGTGATGGAATTATTTTCATTGATAGTGACAGAAATGTTTTTGCAATAACCGGCGAGCGCTTCGTCAATTGAGTTGTCAACTACTTCATAAACTAAGTGGTGTAATCCGCGCACTCCTATATCGCCGATATACATGGCTGGGCGCATGCGAACCGCTTCGAGTCCTTCAAGAACTGTAATGTTTTCGGCGGTATAATTCTGAGGTTTTTTTGTTTCCAATGTTGCTTCTTCTAACATGATTTTTAAGGTGATGATGGTCTTATTACCAATGTGCCCAAATGTAATTTCTGAGAGGGGTATTAGCTAATTTTTCCCTCTGAAAAAGTGAAGTTTTATTTCACTGCAAGTGTTGAAAAATTACTGATGGATACAGGCCGTAGAAATGCACTTTTACTGGCACAATTTTGAATAAAAAGCGCCTTTAAAAAATTCTTAAATCATGTCGAAAAAAATCAGCTCCATCCTGTTTCTTCTTTTTCTTTCTGTTTCTGTCTTTGCCCAGAAAAACAAACCCGTTGCTCCCGTTCTTCCGATTGATGATGAAACCAAGTTGGTAAGCTACACAGGTGTGGTAGATGCTACCGGAGTTTCAAAAAGCGAAATGTTTAAGCGCGCCATGGCATGGACAAAAGAATTTTTTCCAAGTGCAACGGCGGTTCAAAGTGCCGATACAGTTGAGATGAAAATTATTTGCAAGGGAAAATTTGATTGCAAACGCGAAGTGAAAGGCAGCCAGCCCGTAACAAGCGATAGAATTATTTACACGCTCACCATCGCTTTTAAAGACGGACGCTATAAATATGAAGTCACCAAGATTTTAGTTCAGGGACAAACCAGCGTTCCAATTGAAAAATATTTTGATGATGCTGATCCAAAAGCTGAGGACCACTTCAACACACTCACTCAAGTAGATGAAAATATTACTGCACTCGTAAATTCACTTAAAACACGAATGGAGCAACCCAGTGTAAAGGTGAAAAAAGATGACTGGTAGTGGCGATGACTCTAAAGCAAAGCGAAAATTCTTATTGAATTTTTTAGAAAAAAATACTTCAGTTTTTATCTTCTGTTGAGATAGTTTTCTCAACCCTTACGCCCATATCCATAATCCCGGGCAATGGATCCTGTCGCATGATCTGTTCGAATGTAAAAGAGTAGACACCCTTTTGGTTGAAGAATGCGTTTTGCTGAGCAAGAAATTTATAATCCCAGATATCGCCCATACCTTCTCCGAACCAGGAGCCATCATCAGTTGAGAGAGGAATCTCTACACGCTGTCTTTCCTGTTTGCCATCTGGTGAAGTGGTAGTGACCATCAGCCACAAATTGCTGTAAGGATAGACACTTGCATGCCGGACATTAAAATAAACATTATAGTAAGCAGATGTATCATTTACACTTACTTCGAACTTCAATTGATTCTTGCTATACCACAGGTAATTATCAATCGAAATATTTTTTTCAAAAACACGATTTTTATCACAGCTGAAAAAAGATACAGCTATCACGGTAAACAATAAAAAACGGAATAATGATTTCATCATTTTGTGGCTGCTGAAGTGAAATTCTTTTTCAAACTTATTTTATGAATTAACGATGATTTGTAATTTCCATTATTATAAAATCATCCAACAGATGGGCGTGTAGGTCCGCTATTGTAGCGGTTGGGTTTGGTGCGGTTTTGCTGAGGATTCTGTTTAGGTTTCTGTTGTGGCTTTGCGGGAGATTTTTGCTGAGGTTGATTTTGTTTTTGTTCTTGCGATTGTTGTTTCCCTTTCTGTTGTGGTTGATTTTGATTTCTGTTTTCAGTTTTATGCTGAGGCTGATTTTTTCCGTCACGGCGCTCACGGTCCCTACCGCGGTTGCGGCTTTTCTTTTTCTTTCCTCCAAGTGATTCCAAAGTTGTTTGCCCTACAGTATCAGCATATTTAAGGTCTTCTTCAGTATCTGATTTTCTGGTAGGTGTTTTCACGGCATAGTTGCCAAGGTCGGCAGGTTTTACTCCGTTTTTATTCATGGCTACAATTTCATTCACCTTGTCCACGGTGAGTGGATGGAAAACATTTTTTTCTTTATATGTAAAATACATAAGCCTGCGAAAGACATCGGTCTTCTGAAGGTAAGCAATACCGCTTTCGGTTTCAATTTTCTCCAAATTTTTTGGAAAGTCTTGCAACGCATCAAGGTAGGTATCGAGCTCATAATTTAAACAGCATTTCAGTCGCCCGCACTGCCCGGAAAGTTTGGCCTGGTTAATTGAGAGCTGCTGGTAACGAGCGGCAGAGGTAGTAACGCCCTTGAATTCTGTGAGCCAGGTGCTGCAGCAAAGCTCGCGTCCGCAGGAACCAATTCCTCCTATGCGCGCAGCTTCCTGCCTTGCACCAATATGATTCATTTCAACCTTTACTTTAAATTCAGCTGCATATGCTTTAATAAGTTCGCGAAAGTCAACCCTGTTTTCAGCGATGTAATAGAAGATGGCTTTCTTTCCGTCGCCCTGGAATTCTACATCTCCGATTTTCATATCAAGATTCATACTGCGGGCGATTGCGCGTGCGCGAACCATAGTTGGCTGGTCGCGTTTGCGGGCTTCTTCCCACCGGTTCATATCAAAATCATTTGCCTTGCGAATAACAGACCGCAATGATTTGTCTTCTGCAATTTTCTTCCGCTTCATCTGCAGCCGCACAAGCTCGCCGGTGAGTGAGGCAACTCCTACATCCTGCCCGCCCATCTCTGTTTCAACCACTACTACATCATGAGTATCAATCGGCAGTTTGTTGTTATTGCGGAAAATTTCTTTTCGCGATCCGTTCTTAAAGCTTACTTCAATAAACCGCGTGATTTCATCATCGTAACCTACCTGAACACCTGAAAGCCAGTCGTAGGTATTAAGGCGATTGCAACCGCCATTTGAACAACTTCCGTTGCTTTTACATCCAGTGGGCTTGCCATTTGCGGATGAGGTGCATCCGTTACAAGCCATAGTTTCTTGATTTGAAGGTTTGGAGATTTGAAAATTTAAAAATGAATTTCAAATCCAGAATATGATTATTAGTCACAGTTTTATTTTTTGATTTTATGTTGAGAGAAAAACTGAGTGAATAATTTTTATCTCTCAACAAGTATAGATATTCAGGTCAAAACTATTTCTTTTCTCTTTAACACCTGTGAAATAAAAATGCCGAGATTCATGAACAGCATTTTTGGATTTGCATTTCTTTCAAGGTGATAGTAAGATTCTTCCAGTTTCCTGACGATTTCTTCCTTGCTGTTTAAGAGCAGCCTCGAATTTACATATTGTGCTAACTTCAATTCACTTTCAGTGAGCCTTGTTTTTTTTTCACCTAAATAATCCAGCACAATTACTTCGCGGAATAAATCCAGGCCGTATCGAATCAGACCTTTCAGGTTTTCCCGGCCCAAACCCGCCGACTTTTCGGTGAAATTGATGAGGGTTTGGTTTTCATGTTTTCCGCTTACACAGATTCTGAGGAAATGAAGAAATAACTTTTCGTTATCGTCCTCAGCATTTCTTATTAATCGAAGTGCTTCGCTGTAATTTCCGTTTGCAAGTCGTGCAATGCTGTGAGCTTCTTTTGCAGCTATGTTTTCTTTTTTCTCTAACTGTTCAATCAAATCTTCATCGGCTATTCGCGGAACTTTTATGATTTGAACTCTTGAAAGAATGGTGCTCAATATTGCTTCCTCGTTTTCTGCCACCAGAATGAAAATTGTATTCTCCTGTGGTTCTTCGAGGGACTTTAATAAAATGTTTCCTTCTTTTCCCAGCAACTCAGGCATCCAAAGAATAAAAATCTTGAAGTGCGATTCAAAAGTTTTCAGATTTAGCCTACGGATTATTTCCTGGCATTCCTCGGCAGTAATATTTCCCTGTTTGTTTTCTGCATCAAGCGATTCCAGCCAATCCTGAACACTCAGATAAGGATTTGGAAGAAAATATTTTCGCCACTCTTCCATAAAATCGGCGCTTGTTGGTTTGCTGACAGACTTACCATCCTTAGAAGAAACAACCGGAAATGTGAAATGGATATCAGGGTGAATGAGTTTGCTTGCTTTTAAACAAGATGAACATTCGCCGCAACTGTCAGAAATAATTTTTGCGGTGCTTTCACCAAACAGTTCTCCGGAATTTGAATGAAGAGATGAAACTTTTTCACAATTCAAATATTGAGCAAATGCAAGAGCAAGCGGAAGATTTCCGCTCCCCTCATTGCCAAGCAACATGATGGCATGAGGAATTTTTTTGTTCTCCACACTCGCAACCAATTGTTGCTTCAGTTTTTGCTGCCCAATAATGGATGAGAATTGCATGGAGCAAATAAAACGATTTGAATATTTGGAGATTTGAAAATATGAAAATGAACTTCAAATAAAGTGCAACGCAGATTATTCGACTTATTCTTTTGTTTTCACAAAACACTCATTGCTTCGCTAAACAGATTGTCATGATAAGTTATGATTTCTAACAACTCAAAGTTGCATTTACTAAAAACAGATATCGATAAACAAATAACCATTTTGCTTAGGTTTACCCGAAACATATTTTTCCAGGAATGAATTTCAATTCACTTTTTCGAAAGAAACCACTCACCACACTACTTGAAGAAGTAAAAAAAGGTCAGCACGAATCAGAACACAATCCGCAAATGGATACTGGCGAAGTTTCACTTCATCGCACTTTAAGAGTTCGTGATCTGACCGCATTTGGAATTGCGGCAATTATTGGTGCAGGTAGTTTTAGTTCCATGGGCGCGGCATGTTTTAGTGGAGGGCCAGGTGTAATTTTCCTTTTCATTATTTGTGCAGTAGCGTGCGGGTTCACGGCATTGTGCTATGCTGAGTTTGCTTCGCGGGTTCCAACATCAGGGAGCGCTTACACTTATTCTTATGTTGCTTTCGGTGAAATGTTCGCATGGATTATTGGCTGGGCTTTACTGATGGAATATTCAATTGGAAATATTTATGTCGCATTTGCATGGAGTGGATATTTTACAAATCTCATTGGCGCGGTTGGAATGCATATTCCGGAATGGTTGACGATAAATTATACAGCGGCCCATCAGGCATTTGATAAAGGTGTAGCAGGAGAAGGAATGATTGCATGGAATACTGCTCCGATGATTGGCAATCTCAGAATCATTTTCGATTTACCTGCTGTGATTGTAAATGCATTGATCACCTGGTTGGTTTATATTGGTGTAAAGGAGTCGAGAAATTTTAGCAATGCAATGGTGGCTATCAAACTTGCAATTGTTTTGCTGGTGATTGTGGTCGGATGTTTTTATGTTGATATAGACAACTGGTCGCCTTTTATGCCTAATGGTTTTGGTGGTGTGATGAGTGGAGTGGCAGCTGTCTTCTTTGCTTATATCGGTTTCGATGCAGTGTCAACTCTTGCCGAAGAAAGTAAAAACCCGCAGCGCGATTTGCCCCGAGGGATGATTTATTCATTGGTGATTTGTACAGTGCTTTACATTGTTCTTTCGCTTGTACTAACAGGAATGGTGAAATCAGACATGCTCGGAGTAAGCGATCCACTTGCCGAAGTATTTAAAATAAAAGCAGTGAAATGGATGTTGTTCATTGTTTCGATTGCTGCTGTGGTGGCCATGACGAGCGTGCTTCTTGTTTTTCAAATGGGGCAACCTAGAATCTGGATGAGCATGAGCCGCGATGGATTGCTCCCAAAAAAGTTTTCTTCAATTCACCCGAAATATAAAACACCTGCCTTTGCAACGATTGTGACAGGACTGGTGGTTGGTGTTCCATTATTTTTTACGGATGAAAATTTTGTGCTCGACTTCACAAGCATCGGAACATTATTCGCATTTGTATTGGTGTGTGGTGGTGTGCTTCTTCTTCCGAGAAAAGAAAATAATTCAGGTACAGGATTTCAGCTTCCTTATATCAACGGAAAATTTTTGGTGCCTCTTATCGTCGGTGTAACATTTTCATTTCTCTATTACCAGTTTCCTGATTACTTTAAAAATCTACTGAATGTAAATGCGGATAATGCAGCCCAAGATATTCCAATGCTGATTTTTATTGTGCTGTGTTTTGTGATGGCAGTTCTTTCCTCCCTGAAAAATTATTCTCTCATTCCTGTGCTTGGAGTTTTATCGTGTTGTTATCTTCTTACCGGAATGGCAGTGAGCAATTGGTCGTGGTTCGCAACCTGGCTGGTGATTGGATTGGTTGTTTACCTGCTGTATGGATTCAGGAAAAGTAAGCTGAATACATCAGGCAAGTGATTTCTCCATCTTCTCTTTCATCACTTTTATTTCTTTCTCCATCTTAGTAACTGCAGACAGCAATTCGTCTTTCTGAAAATTCGGTTCAGGAATTTTTGAACTGATATAGTTGCAGAACTTCCACACTTCCCGGATATCGCCTGCTGAAATTTCATAAGGTTCAAATAATGGATTGAGCGAGCGAAGCGTGAGTTTCTTTTTTCTTCTCAATTGATTGTAAGCAATCTTGAAAACAATTCCATCATCATGCGTGAGAATGATGTATCCATTTCCATCTTTTATCTCAAACCAATTCTCAACATATTCTGTAATCACCCAACTCTTGTCTTCAATGGGAAACATGGAGTCGCCGCTGATTTGAAACATGCGATACTTCCGGTCATTAAATAAAATTGGAAGCTGAAATGATGGAAGCCGCTTGATGTAATCAGGATCGGCGTAACCATTCCGGTAGCCGGCTGCTGCTTTCAGGTTCACTACTTCAATATTTTCCTTGTTGTGGCTGTCAATACTTGTAGCAAGCACACGCAATTTGCTTCCTTTTATATAGGCATCGTGGCCGCCTTCCAGTTCAGCAAGATTGGTTTCGGAAATTTTACTCAGATCAATTTTAATAAGCGTGTCAATAGACACTCCGTAGTATTTAGAAAAGTTGAGCAATGCTTCGAGGGTAGGATTTATCACACTTCCGTTTTCATAGCTGTTCAGGGTTGCCCGGCTGATTCCCAATTCAGCGGCGGCTTTTTCCTGGGTGAACTGACTGCGGGTTCTCAGAAAGCGGATATTGGAATTAAAGTGCATGACAAAAAAATATTTTTCAGAAAATTGTTTTTGATTGTAATACAATCATTAGTTTTGATTGTAATAATTTCAAAAGTAGAAAACATTTTCTCAATCGCCAAATGCTGTTAACCACCGAACGAAACATCGTGCACATGGATCTGGACTGCTTCTTCGTATCAGTAAGCCGGTTGCTCAACCCGAAATTGAATGGCAAACCCGTGCTCGTAGGCGGCGGCGAGCGTGGAGTAGTGGCAGCATGCAGTTACGAGGCGCGCAAGTTTGGGATTCATTCAGCCATGCCTATGAAGCAGGCGAAGCGCCTGTGCCCCGAAGCCATTATTGTTCGCGGCGATTATGATGAGTACACAAAGTACTCCGACATTGTGACTGAAATCATCAGCGAGAAAGTTCCGGTGTATGAAAAATCTTCGATTGACGAATTCTACATTGATCTCACCGGCATGGATAAATTTTTCGGCAGCTACAAATTCATTCTGGAACTGTGGGAGAAAATTAAAAAGAACACAGGGTTGCCTCTGTCCTTTGGGTTGAGCCCGAATAAAACAGTTTCAAAAATTGCGACTGACGAAGCGAAGCCATGCGGGCAAATGAAAATTAATTTCGGTGCGGAAAAACTTTTTCTTGCTCCGCTTACGGTCAGCAAAATTCCCGGCGTGGGAGAAAAAACATATCACCTGCTGCGCAGCATGGGCGTGCAATACATCAACACCCTGCAGCAAATGCCGGTTGAGCTGATGGAGCGCGCACTTGGCGAAAACGGAACCACCATCTGGAAAAAAGCAAACGGCATTGACAATTCGCCGGTGGAACCTTACGATGAACGCAAGAGCATCAGCACCGAAGAAACTTTTGACAGCGACACTACTGATGTGCAGCAGTTGAAATTTATTCTGATCAAGATGACCGAGAAATTGTGTTACCAGTTACGCGACGAAGTGAAACTGACCTCGTGTGTAACAGTCAAGATTCGTTATTCTGATTTCGATACACACACCATGCAGTCGCGCATTGCTTACACCTCAAGCGACCATGTACTTATTGCGCGTGTGAAAGAATTGTTCGACAAACTGTTTCAGCGCCGCATGCTCATTCGGTTAGTGGGCGTGCGCTTCAGCCACTTAGTGCGCGGCGGTTATCAGATCAATTTGTTTGAAGATTCAGAGTCGGTGATAAAGCTCTACCAGGCGATGGACAGAATGCGCAGAAGGTACGGAAGCGATAAAGTGCTTCGCGCCGCAGGAGTTGGTTTTTCCATGCGCGGGTTCAATCCGTTTAATGGGATAAGGAAAGTATGACGCGCTATGTATCTCAACTGCCACTCTTATTTCAGTTTCAAATACGGCACGCTCAGCGTTGAAAAACTTTTAGCGGAAGCACAGCAGAAAAATATTTCGCGGCTTGCGCTCACTGATATTAATAACACTTCAGGAGTTTTGGATTTTGTGCGGCTCGCTTCGCGATATGGAGTAACACCTGCCGTTGGAATTGATTTTCGAAACGGTGTGCAACAACAGTTCATTGGAATTGCACGCAACAACAATGGATTTCTTGAACTGAATGATTTTCTATCACCACACCTTCATGCAGAAAAAAAAACGGAGAAAGAAATTGCGCCGCGCGCACCGCAGTTTGATCATGCGTATGTCATTTATCCTTTTGGAAATATTCCGGTGAATTCGCTTCGCGAAAATGAATTCGTTGGAGTAAAACCGGGCGAGCTCAACAAACTTCTTTTTTCTGATCTGAAAAATTATCCGGACAAATTAGTGGCGCTCGCTCCCGTTACTTTTAATTCTAAAAAAGATTTTAATGCGCATCGCCTGCTGCGCGCCATGGATAACAACACGCTGTTGTCAAAACTTGCCGCCACAGAACAAGCTCAGCCCGGTGAAATGATGATGAGCGAAGAAAATTTGCGATTGCTGTATGCGCGTTTTCCGTTTCTGATTTCGAATGCTAAAAAAATTCTCAGCGATTGCTCCATTCATTTTGATTTCGGAAAAAGCAAGAACAAAAAATATTTTACCGGCAATGCTGCCGCCGACCGCGAACTGCTGCGCCGCGAATGCCGCGACGGAATGAGTTACCGCTATGGCGCAATTTCAAAAACAATTTCTGACCGGCTCGAAAAGGAACTGATGATGATTGAGGAAAAAGATTTTTCCGCTTACTTCCTCATCAACTGGGACATTGTGCGCTATGCGCAGCACAAAAATTATTTCTACATCGGGCGCGGCAGCGGCGCCAACAGCTTGGTGGCTTACCTGCTTCGCATCACGGATGTGGATCCCATTGATCTGGATTTATACTTCGAGCGGTTTATTAATCCTTCGCGCATTAATCCGCCCGATTTCGATATTGACTTCAGCTGGAAGGACCGCGATGATGTAACCGATTACATTTTCGCGCGGCACGGCACGCGCCACACTGCACTGCTTGCCACTTACAGCACACTGCAATCAAATGCAGTGGTTCGTGAGCTGGGAAAAGTTTTCGGCTTGCCGAAAAATGAAATTGATTCCATACAGGAGCGCTACGAAAAAAATTCGCGCGACAAATACCTTCAACTCATTTTTAATTATGGAAATTACCTGCACGATTTTCCTTCGCACCTCAGCATTCATGCAGGCGGAATATTAATTTCAGAGGAACCCATTCACGCATACACGGCAACCAACCTTCCGCCGAAAGGTTTTCCAACCACACAGTTCAGCATGTTGGAAGCAGAGGATGTCGGGTTATACAAATTCGATATTCTCTCGCAGCGCGGGCTCGGGCACATTAAGGACACAGTAGAAATTGTGAAACAAAACCGCCGTGAGAAAATTGACATACACGATATCAAACGGTTTAAGAAAGATGAACGGGTGAAAGAACGATTGAGCCAGGCGCGCTGCATGGGTTGCTTTTACATTGAATCGCCTGCGATGAGAATGCTTTTGAAAAAATTGGAAGTAGATAATTATCTCGGGTTGGTTGCTGCGAGCTCCATCATTCGCCCCGGTGTGGCGCGCAGCGGCATGATGAAGGAATACATTATCCGTTACCGCAATCCGGCGAAGGCAACTTATGTGCATCCGCTCATGCA
>DMRR01000217.1:10658-15892 GCA_003455275.1 Bacteroidota bacterium
ACACTCACCGAAGCCGATATGCTTCGCCGCGGCATGAGCGGAAAATTTCGCGGGCGCGATGAGTTTGAAAAAGTGCGCAAAAAATTTTTCGACAACAGCAAGGCAAAAGGCCACGATGAAAAAGTAACGAGTGAAGTGTGGCGGCAGATTGAAAGCTTTGCCGGCTATGCATTTTCGAAAGGGCACTCGGCATCGTATGCCGTGGAGAGTTATATGAGTTTGTTTTTGAAAGCATACTATCCGAAAGATTTTATGGTGGGCGTCATCAACAACTTTGGCGGGTTTTACCGCACGGAATATTATGTGCACGAAGCGCGCATGGCAGGTGCAAACATTCATGCACCCGATGTAAATCGCAGCCAACATTCAACCTGCATTTATGGCGACGATATTTTCCTCGGCTTTCAGCACATTGCTGAGCTGGAAGAAAAAACTTCTTCATCCATTTTGGAAGAAAGAAACCGGAACGGAAATTTTTTATCGCTCCATGATTTTGCAAAGCGCTTGAGTTTGTCGCTCGAGCAAATCAATATTCTCATTCGCATCGGTGCTTTCCGTTTCACAGGAAGAACAAAGCAGCAATTGCTGTGGGATATTCACCTTCTGGTGAATGGAAAAAAAACACAACCACGCAAAGAATTATTTCCGGTGGAGAATAAAAAATATCAATTGCCCGAACTTTATCATCACGCTATAGATGATGCTTGGGATGAAATGGAAATTCTCGGTTTCGCGTTGTGCTCGCCGTTTTCTTTACTGAAAGAAAAAAATGTGTCATCATTTCTTGCAAAAGATTTTCCGGCGCTGCTCGGAAAGGAAATTGAAATGGCCGGTTACTATGTGACGCGCAAACCCACACGCACCATTCGCGGCGAAGACATGGCATTCGGCACCTTCCTAGACCGCGACGGATTTTTTTTCGATACCACTCACTTTCCGCAAGTGGCAGCGGCATTTCCTTTCACAGGAAAAGGAATTTATCTGGTGAAAGGAAAAGTGGTGGAAGAGTTCGGCTTTTACAGCATGGAAGTGACCACCATGAAGCGGCTGGAATATTTAACACGCGATGATGCATCGAAGGAAATTGAAGCTACAGTTGCCTTGCCACAATCAGTGATATGAATTCATCTGTGTACATTTTTTATATATCAATGCAGCATTCAATTGAATTGAATCAAACGCAAACCATAAATTCTCATGTGAAGTTGAAATAACGAACAACCCATTAAGTTAATAGAAAGATGAGAACTAAAATCTTTCAGTAAAAAAATGTCATTCCTTCATTCCACCCTTTACCCAACAATCAATTTTCTGGATAAGTGAATCTTCTAATTTAGGTTGTTTGAATGGCATGGGTTTGCAATTCCTGTCGTGATGAATTGCACACAAAACATGCTTGCGGTTGAATGCTTCCATTGTGTTAGAATAATCAGAAAATATAAGTGAAGATTTATGGGATGCTAAATTGTGACAACCCGAACCTGCACAATGTGTATCGAAGATTGGTTTAACAGAATTTGTATAAGTGTTCAAACTGTCAACTGTAGCTGAGCAATCTGCCGCATCTGCATAGGATGTATTTGATCTTCTGTTGCAGGATGAAATGAGCAAAGAAAAAACAGCCACACCGGTCAGGAAGAGTCTTTTGATAGAGGTAATCATGAATTTATTTAACGCTAAAGTATTTTTTGAATTCAATTAAAGTCACAAAATTTATGTTAGGTGATTTCATCTAATAAGAAATAACTCGAAATACATTCACACCCCATAAATTTTACAATGCAAAAAATAATTTTCACGATAGCGATTTTTTATTTTTCATTTTTCAATTATCAGTTAAAAGCACAAGTTCCATATTCAAACACTCAGCTTCCGGATGATGCACCCCAGTGGGAAGTTGAAATGTTCAAACCAAATGCTGATGCAGGAAAAGTTGCTGATTTGTATGAATCATACTATTCCACTCATGATTTTGTAAAAAATTTTTACACGCAGTATTACAAGCACTGGATGATGACACTTGCCCGTGATAACAACGGAGCATTACTTAATCTCCCGCCGGACGAAAACAAATTCAGCGAACAGAAGTATTTGCAAAACTCGAGTGAGGTGTCTTTAGAGAAAGCAGCAGTGTGGCAGTGTATCGGCCCGTTTGATTTTGATCATCATGCGGCCAGCACAAGCTATGCACCCGGTGCTGCACATGTTTACACCGTAGAAGAATCTGTTTCAGACCCAAACATTTTGTATGCAGGAACTGCTAATGCTGGTGTGTGGAAAAGCATAGATAAAGGTGACCACTGGACTAACCTGACTAAGAATATGATGATTTCAAAAGTGCGTTCACTTGAAATTGATTTCACCAACCCACAAATTGTTTACTTCAATGGAGCCGGAAAAATTTACAAAACAACTGATGGCGGCACAACCTGGAATGCAACAGGTGATGCAACTTTTCAATCCACAAACATCGATGCGAATGATATCATAATGTCACCGGTGAACAATAATGAACTGTGGTGCGCAGCAGGTGCAGGGTTGTATCACACAACTGACGCAGGACTCAACTGGGTTCAATTGTATTCCGGCATATGGCAGGAAATTGAATTGAAACCGAATTCTTCTACTACATATTATGCCATTAAACAAACCGGAGTTCAAACACAATTTTACAAATCAACTGACAGCGGAATCACATTCAATCAAACAGGAAATGGATATCCGGCTGCTGTTGCTCCTCAAGAGCAAAAGCGAACAGAAATTTCTGTTACACCTGCTGCGCCAAATATTATTTATGCATTTGCTACCGGAGTTGCAAACGGAGGCAGTGGTTTGTATGGAATTTATGTGAGTCATGATGCAGGAGAGAACTGGGCTTTTCAATGCTGCGGCTCCGGACCTGGCGGAGCGCCTGACACCAGCACAAATAAAAATCTCTGTGGCTGGGATTCACATGGTGGCGATGATGGCGGTCAGTACTATTACGATCTTGCTCTGTGTGTTTCTCCTTTCGATTCGAATGAAGTGCATTGCGGCGCGGTGAATCATTGGGTGAGTTACGATGGGGGTGTAAATTTTTTCTGCCCGGCCAAATGGAGTGAGAGCGATAAACCGGGATATGTTCACGCAGATATTCATGACATCAGATTCAATAATAACAATTGGTGGATGGCCTGCGACGGCGGAATTTTTTACACCTCTACACAAGGCGACACTTTCATCAAAAAACAATTCGGAATTGCGGGAACAGATTTCTGGGGTTTCGGAATGGGAGAGTGGGATGGGGATGAAGTGATGGTGGGCGGCACTTATCACAACGGAACCCAATTAAAAGACAATCATGTTTACGAGAACGACTGGATGAGCACAATGGGTGGCGATAATATTCTTGGAGCTGTAAACTATGCTGACCCTGAAATTATTTTTTCTGATTATGGCCGTCACAAACTTTCGCATGATCGCACAGTTGATTTGCAAAGCATTGGTTCAGGAATGCAGCCGAGTGAATCATACATTACTGGAGAAAACAGCGATCTTGAATTTCATCCCCAAGTGTGGGGAAAAGTTTTTATCGGAAGGGATTCTTCAATCTGGATTTCCGAAGACAATGGTGCGAGCTATCAAATGCTTCATAGCTGGGGGTCAGGAAAAATTACTTCAATTGAGGTTGCTCCATCTAACCCTGATGTAATATATGCTTGCTACTATCTCAGTTATGGTGGAACAAAAAAAATTTTCAAATCAATTGATGCCGGATCTAACTGGTCAGACATTACTCCTGCTGGTTCTGTATTCAATAATACTTCGGTAAATATTCCATTTGATATTGCGGTGAGCAGTACTGATGAAAATACTTTATACCTTGTTCGGGTGCAACAAAGCACCTCTCAGAGTAACCTGAACGGATACAAGGTTTTCAAAACATCAGATGGTGGAAACACATGGCAGAACATTACTACCCCGATGCTGGATGGAGAATACATAACCAACATAGAATATCAGCGCGGAACCAATGGCGGAGTTTATATCGGAACACGACGAGCAGTTTATTACCGCAATAACACAATGAGTGATTGGGTACTTTACAATTCAGGATTACCGGTAAGTAATTTTTCTACTGCCATTCAGATTGATTATAAAAATCAGAAAGTGGTGAGCGCCGGAAACCGAAGTGTGTGGGAAGCTCCTTTATACGAACCTTCTGCATTGGAAGCCCAGATTTCGGTTGACAAAAACATTGTTCACTGCTTACGCGATACAGTTTATTTCGACGACCATTCTGATCTTGCAGATTTATCTCCGGCCTGGAACTGGAGTTTCCCCGGAGGAAATCCTTCTTCATCTACTCTCAGAAATCCGAAAGTGACTTACGCAGCAACCGGAACTTATTCTGTATCGCTTACCGTCAGCAACTCAACCGGAACCGCATCTCAAACACTGAACAATTTTATTACCGTGTACAATGAGTGTGTAGCGGATACTGTTCCGGGAAATTGTTTGTCGCTCGATGGTGAAAGCGGTTTTGCCACTGGTGATAATTTGAATCTCAATTCAAATCATGTTACAATTTCAGCCTGGATAAAACCGAACGGTGTTCAGGGAGATTGGAGCGGAATTGTTTTTAATCGCGGAGGAACAACTTGCTCAGGTATCAGCATGAAGGACAACAATGAAATCAGAATGCACTGGGATGGAACGGAGTGGGGATGGTCTTCGGGATTATATGCTCCGCTCAATGAGTGGTCGTTTGTTGCACTCGTTGTAACACCTGATTCTGCTACCCTTTATGTGAATGGATTTCATGCAAGCAACATTCATTCTTTTCCCAATGAAGCATTCGATTGCCCGGTGAATATTGGATTGGATAATTGTTGCGGAAGGTATTTCAATGGACTGATTGATGAAGTGTGTGTGTTCAACCGTTCACTTTCTACCAATGAAATCCGTGAGCTGATGCACCTGACAAAAAATCCCCTGCTTGATTCTTCACTCGTGCGCTACTATCAGTTTAATGAAATAACGGGACCAATTCTCGACAAAGTTGGAAGCGCTCATGCTTACTTCAATGGTGGTGCTTCACGCGTCACTTCCACCGGACCATTTGGCGGTGGTATAAGTTACCGGAAAAATATTTCAACCTCAGGAATTCATTCCTTCATTAACACCGGATTTATTGGCGAATGGATTTCAGGTTCTACTCTTCCAATGGGAGATGTGGTAGTTTCGAGAATCAA
>DMRR01000217.1:16292-19913 GCA_003455275.1 Bacteroidota bacterium
GTGAGCGCATCTGATGCAGCAAATCCAAATCACTGGAAAATTTTTCTTCGCGGAAATAATTCAGATGGAAATACATGGGGGAGTGCTGCCGGCAGTGCAACACAATGCACGGCAGGCATAGACGGCAATGCACAATTCAACTCTCTATCAGCTTTCATTGAGTCATCGCAAATTGATTTGATTAATATTTCTGTTTCTACAGTTGATGCTCCAATTGTTTCAAATGAAAATTTTGAAAATGCTTTTATCATTTATCCAACTTTACTGGATGCGGGAAGTGTGATTCATGTGAAAACTTCTCTGAATGTTGAATGCAAATTTGTGCTGACTGATATGGCGGGCAGAAAAATTTCTGTTATAACATTCAAAAACGAAACAACTATTTCAACTACAAATCTTGCAGCGGGAGTTTACAGTTATTCAGTTATGAGCTCGAACGAACAGCAAAATGGAAAGATTGTTATTGAATGAGTTTCAGTTAAACAAATGCGCATAACTATCATTACTCCATGAACAAAATTCTAATCTGGACATTTTCTGTTGCGCTCGCAGGTTTTTTATTCGGGTTTGATACCATTGTAATTTCCGGCGCTGATAAAGCATTACAGGAATTGTGGCACACATCGGATGTTTTTCATGGCTTCTTTGTAATGGCTTCAGCATTATGGGGAACAGTAGTAGGTGCTATGGCAGGTGGAATTCCGACGAACAAGTATGGTAGAAAAAAAATGCTGATCGCCATTGGTGTTTTGTATTTCCTTTCTGCAATTGGTTCTGCACTTGCAAATGATCCTTACACTTTTGCATTTTTCAGATTTATTGGCGGATTAGGAATCGGAGCTTCTACAATCGCTGCTCCTGGCTACATCTCTGAGATTTCTCCTCCGAATAAAAGAGGTTGGCTTGTAGGCATGTATCAACTTGGAATTGTAGCCGGAATATTAGTTGCATTTCTTTCCAACTACTTATTGCGCGATGCAGGAGAACAACCCTGGCGGTGGATGATTGGTGTAGCTGTATTTCCTTCAGCGATTTATTGGATTGCAGTTTTATTTATTCCGAACAGTCCCCGTTGGCTTATCATGAAAGGAAGAATAGAAGAGGCAGAAAATGTTTTTAAGAAAATTGATTCAAAGATTGATGTCCATTCTTTAGCAGCAGAATTAAGAGTTGGTAGAAGCGCAGCTAGTGAAAATATTTTTATGAAGAAATACCGCCCTGCATTGTTTCTGGCATTCTTCATAGCATTCTTTAATCAGTTCTCAGGAATCAACGCTATCTTATATTATGCTCCAAGAATATTTGAAGAAGCAGGACTTGGCAAAAGCTCAGCATTTTTAAGCAGCGCTGGTGTTGGCTTAGTCAACTTTCTGATCACACTTATTGGAATGTCGCTCATTGATCGACTCGGCAGAAAACAACTGATGTATATCGGTTCGATTGGTTATATCATTTCATTGATGCTGGTTTCTCTCTCATTCTTCTTTGGATGGAAAGGAATGAGTGTTCCGATTTTTTTATTTGTTTTTGTTGGATCACATGCTATTGGTCAGGGAGCTGTTATCTGGGTATTTATTGCAGAAGTATTTCCGACACATTTGCGTCCGCAAGGCGAAGCATTTGGTTCATCGGTGCATTGGGTCTTAGCCGCAGCGATTCCGTCGCTAATACCGGTATTGTTTTCAAATGTTGGAGCAGCGGCAGTATTTGCTTCTTTTGCCGTAATGATGTTTATGCAATTGCTCTGGGTGAAATTTAAAATGCCGGAAACAAGAGGAGTTTCGCTGGAAGAAGTGAGCAGAAAATTAACTGCATAAAATTTCTTCATGAACCTTGAAAGTAAGCGATCAATATTTTTATCAGATTATTTGAAAATATTTTTCAATGCTTAAAAAAAGTTTACCACTAATCATTGGAATCATAATCGGAATTCTCATCGTATGGATTTATGAATTTTTTAATTCACAAAAACAAATTCATTCTAAACAATTGTGGAATGAAAAACTGAATCTCGTTCAGCAAACGGAAATGATTGAATCAAAAAAGAACAATGCGCTTCTTAGTGAAATGAATAGTGTTGTCAATCAGATGAATGTTGAATTGAATCATGATTCAAAAGGAATACTGAGCGATGCTACTATTGGCCGGCTTGCTGCGCTGAGTTATTCCTTTACTCCATATTATCATGTTGAAGGCGATAGCATTTCTCATAGAAAAATTTGCCCGGAACGCGGACTATTGTTATTGGAAATTGCCTGCATGAAAATGGATTCAGGTTCATTCAAAAAAATGATGGGGCAGTGTATTTTCTCTTATGCGTATTTAAAAAAAGCGGATTTGAAAAATGCGAACCTTGAGGGAATCAATTTACAATATGCAACTCTTCGGGAAGCAAATCTGGAAGGAGCGAATCTGAATCATTCAAATCTTCGTGATGCTGATTTATGGGGAGTGAATTTGAAACAGGCAACGCTGAACAATTCTGATTTGACCCTGGCAGATTTAAGTTGGGGCGATATGAACGGAGCAAACTTTGTAAAAGCAAATCTTACAAAGGCACTTGTAAAGTCAGCGCAGATGAAGAAGTGTGATTTGAGTAATGCAATAATGGTTCGAGCAGATTTTACAGGAACATTTTTAAATGAATCAACTCTGCGAAAATCAAATATGCTTTCGACAATTCTTGTAAGAGTAAATCTTAGTGGAGCAAACTTGACTGAAGCAATTCTGACAACAGCACCTTTGACTGAAGCAATTTTGAATGATGCGAATTTTGAAAGAGCGACACTAAGTAAATGCGGTTTAACTAATACTGTTGTAGGAAGTGCAGATTGGTTAACCCAGCTGACTCAATGGAAAGTTACAGGAGCGGAAGGTATTTTGAATCAATACCAATTAGTGTCAGATACAGTCGAGCACAAACCACATTTTTATCTCAGCAATCGTGTCAAATAATTTTTATTAAATCACTTTATTCAATTTCTCTGAGAAACGAATAATAAGTTCATCATCTGAAGTAAATGGCTTGAATGCAATTTTAAAAACCCATGTATTGTAACTCTGAATATCGTTCAGATAATTCGCCAATAATTCCGGAGTCCAGAAAGTGTTTTTATTGATATGGTATTTTTCTCGCAATCCTTCACCAAGTTTTTGTCCCCATTCATTATTAATTAAATCGAGATAGTTATCCGTAGGACCTAAATCAACATCTGTAATTTCTTCATCAGAAAATTTCCCTGTGAGTAATTCAGGCATGGTAGAAAGTTCATGTGCATCACCAACAAAATCTGCAACAGGTTCAGAAAAAATTGAAGTCATAAAAGTTTGCGAGATAATGTGGTCGAACGAATTGAGATAACCTTTATCAGAAAGTTCTTTTTCTGATAAATACATTTTGTCTTCATCTGAAATATGCTGAACCATTGCATCTGCAAGATCATAAAATGCCACATCAGCGTGACCAAATACTTCATTCTTTCTTCTTCCTAAATTTTCAATACTTGTCAATGCATTTTTATGAGTGATAACAAACGGGCACTTCATACAAATCCATAATTTATCCCAGAAATTTCCTTTCGCGGCTTTTGATAAATCATCCTGACTTACGCCGGGTTCAAG
>DMRR01000165.1 GCA_003455275.1 Bacteroidota bacterium
GTACTAACCCCCACATCTCCGCTCACCAATGCTTCTTCAATATCATCGAGAACTTCGTCATCCACTTTTGATTTCCCCGCAACAGCTTTTGTCAATTTGCTGAAAAATCCTTCCCGCGTTTTCTGTAAACCCTGTGTGAGGTCTTCTTTTTTTTCTTTAGTAAAGAATGATAACAATCCCATTTTTTTCAGAATAAAAAAAGCTCCTCCCTCCGAAGAAAGAGAAGCTTTCGATTTGTTTATAGAGTATTCAATTATTTTCCTGCGAGATATTCCTTCACCTTGTCCTTGTGAATCATTTTTTCTTTAAATACATATGCACCTGTTACTTCTGAGCGTTCAGAAACAATCACTCGCACATATGCTTTAGAAGCCGCACTCTGAGCAGCATCTTTTTGTGTCTTCGCGTTCTTAGAGGTTTTACCTGCGTCTTTAGCCATTGTAGTTATTATTTAATTTCTTTATGAAGAGTCATGCGCTTTAGTATCGGATTGAATTTTTTCAGTTCAATTCTTTCAGGCGTATTTTTTTTATTCTTGGTGGTTACATAGCGTGATGTTCCGGGCATACCACTGGTTTTATGCTCAGTGCACTCTAGTATAACCTGTATTCTGTTTTCTTTCTTTGCCATTATCGATTAGTTATTTTCTTTATACAATCATTATTAATAAGCCACCTTCTGTCCTTTAGCTTCCAATTCTTTTAGCACAGAGTAAAGTCCGTTTTTATTTATTGTGCGGATAGCTGAAGTTGAAACTTTAAGTGTAATCCACTTTCCTTCTTCAGCAAGGAAAAACCTTTTCTTCTGAAGGTTTACTTTAAACTGACGCTTGGTTTTAATGTTGGAGTGAGAAACTGAATGACCAGAGCGAGTTTTCTTTCCAGTAATCTGACAAATACGAGCCATCGAATTGATTTTTATTTTGGGGGCACAAAAAACGGTTATGAATTCCTTTTATGCAAGTCCCTTTGAAATTATTTTAAAGTAAAAATCGGGTCTAAAATGAATGCCTGGTTCCGTTCTTTTTCAAATAAACCATGCAAGCGATTGGTAATTGAAAGTTTGATTGATTATCGATTTCATGTTTGACTCAATCTTTAATCCTTTATTTGCTGTCCTTAAAATTTTCAATTCATAAAACATGAAACAGTTTTTTAAATTCTTTTTTGCAAGTATGCTTGGGTTTATTGTCGGCTCCGTGGTTCTGATGTTTATCACCATTGGAATATTTGCCGCAATAGTTTCTTCAGTTTCCACTCCTGAAAAAAAGGAGGCTTCAAGTAACAGTGTTCTCACGCTTTCGCTCAATTATGATATTAAAGAGCAAACTGTTTTTAACCCGATGGCAAACTTCAGTGTTTTCGGAGGGGTGGATTTAAGTCCGCAATTAGGGTTGAATGATATTTTAAAAAATATTAAGAAAGCAAAATCTGATTCGCATATACGCGGTATTTATATAGACGCAGGAACATTTGGAGGTGGAATTGCAACTGCAAAACAGATCCGCGATGCATTAATTGATTTTAAGAAATCTAAAAAATTTATTGTCGCCTTTGCTGATGTATACTCTCAAAAAGGTTACTATCTCGCAAGTGTTGCCGACAAAATTTTCCTTAATCCGCTTGGTGCTGTGGAATGGAAAGGATTGGGAGCACAGATTATGTTCTTCAAAGGATTGATGGAAAAAATTGGAGTTGAGGCACAGGTTTTTTATGATGGAAGATTTAAAACAGCTACTGAACCATTTCGCTATGACAAGATGAGTGGAAACAACCGCCTGATGACTCGTCAACTTCTGAATAGCATTCAGCATACATATGTAAATGAAATAAGTGTTTCAAGAAATATTGATACCACAATGCTTTATCGTATTGCTGACAGCATGCTGATTCGTAATGCATGGACAGCTAAGAGTTATGGTTTTGTAGATGAAATCGGATATAGTGATGCCGCGAAAAATTATATCAACTCTAAACTGAATAATGGTAAGGACAAGAAAATAAATTTCATCTCAATGGCTGATTACAAACGCACACCCGACGGCGATAAATATTCTCTCGATCAGGATAAGATTGCGGTTGTATATGCGCAAGGCGATATTGTAGATGGTAACGGAGATAAAGACAATATTGGAGGCGACAAACTCGCTCATCTTTTTGAAAAACTCAGAAGAGATGATAAGATCAAAGCCATTGTGTTTCGCGTGAACTCTCCCGGCGGAAGTGCGGTAGCTTCAGATGTTATATGGCGAGAAGTAAGCCTCACTAATGAAGTAAAACCTGTAGTGGTTTCCATGGGAGATTATGCAGCAAGCGGAGGGTATTTTATTTCTTGTAATGCAAGTAAAATTGTAGCTCAACCAAACACTCTTACCGGAAGCATCGGCGTATTCGGAATTATTCCATGCACACAAAAATTATTTAATGAAAAATTGGGCATCACTTTCGACACAGTGGGTACAGGCCATTTTTCAGACTTTGGCAACTTAACTCGCCCGGTTTCAAAAGAAGAGGGAATAATTATTCAGAATGAAATTGACAGCATGTATGCAACTTTTAAAAAGCGTGTTTATACCGGAAGAAAGCTTGATCCTGTAGTTGTTGATTCAATTGCTCAGGGCAGAGTATGGACCGGCACGCAAGCAATGGCAAATGGATTAGTTGATACATTGGGTGGAATAGATGACGCTATTAGAATTGCGGCCGACCTTATTCATAGTAAGAATTACAAAACCACCGAATTTCCTGAGCAGGATGAAAAATGGTTTGACATATTAAGCGCACTTGATGACAAGAAGGATGAAGAAATTCAGATGCAGTTAAAAAATAACCTGGGAGAGTTTTATTCTGTGTTTGAACAAGTGAAAACTATAAGTGAACTCAAGGGAGTTCAGATGCGCCTTCCATACTTAATGGAGATTGAATAATTAACGGTTCCAGATTTCCCAACTTTTGTCTGCCTGTATCTGCAGCATTCGAAGTCCGTTGCAAACCTTTGCTCCGTACTCAATTCCTTTTTTCATGAATTGTGTTTCAGCTGGATTATAAACCAGATCGAAGAGAAAATGATTTTCAGAAAGACTCTCATATGGAATTGGCGGAAATGATTTTTCATTCGGCATCATGCCCAGCGGTGTGCAATTAATTATAAGTGTGTGTTCTGAAATTATTTTTTTGTTCAATTCGCTCCATAGAAAATCACCACTCGATTTTTCCCGCGTTACTGATTTGAAACTTAATCCTTTTTTTTTCAAAACAAATTTTATGGCTCTCGACGCACCGCCTCTTCCCAGCACCAGTGCATTATTATGTGAGCCGGTAAGCAATTCATTTAAACTGATTTCAAAACCAAGGGCATCTGTATTGTACCCAACCAGTTTTCCGTTTTCAATTTTCACACAATTCACAGCACCTATTTCTTTTGTTTCATTTTCTAATGAATCAAGATTTGAAATAATTTTTTCTTTGTAAGGAATAGTGACATTGAACCCCTGCAATTTTTTTTCTTCTATTATTTTTTTCAAATCATTAATAGACCGAAGAGGAAAAGCAGCATAATCAGCATCGGAAATATTTTGCAGTTCAAATTTCCTTTTGAAATAATCAGGACTAAAAGAATGTTCCAGCGGAAAACCTATAACACCATAATGGCGCATTAGTTTTTCTTGTTCATTTCATTGTAAAAAAACATCATGGTATCGCCACGCAATCCGAGGCGCAAGGTTTCAAGGGGCAGAACTTCGTTAGGTGCAATGTTTCCAAGATTAACATTCGCACCGCTAAGCTTAATGAACCACACTTGCTGTGTTTTGTTGGGTGCTTCCCAAATAATATTTTCTCCATTAATCTGCCAAAGTATTTCTTCTACTAATCCGCTTCGTACTTCACCGGTGCCGCGATAGATTCCTACATTCCCTCCTTCGCGGGCTTCTGCAATTACCTTCCAGCTACCGGCTTCCAGTTCGCTTTTCATCAGCTCAATCCATTTGTATGGCGGAATTATTTTTTCCGCATCCTTCGAACCAACTTCTGAAAGAACTTTTCTTGTTTTCGAGAGTGTGTTGATGTAATTGCATTTAACATCATGAGGCATCTCAATGCTTCCGTCAGATACTTCGGCCATTTCAATTTTATATTTATCCAGAAGTCTCAGATAATCTTCGAATTGATTTCTGAGAATAAAACTTTCGAGCAAAGTGCCTCCGAAGTATACAGGAATATTTGCTTGGCGGTAAACCGAAAGTTTGTTTTCCAGATTTGGAGTTACGAAGGCGCTGCCAAATCCAAGTTTTACAACATCTATATAAGGTTCAGCCACACTCAACAAATCTTCGGCCTCCCGGACACTTAATCCTTTATCCATGATCATACTTAAGCCGGTGTTGCGCGGTTTCTTGCTCCGATCCGGCAAGTTCTTTAATTCAAAATTCATAACGGAAGATTTTTTCTCAGCGGTAAATATCAATTATTCTTAAAACCTCTTCATCGCTTCTTAATTCAGGCAGCATTCGGAAAAACATTTTTGCTTTCGTTGCATCTTCAAACAACACCTGGCTGAATAATTCCAAACCATAGTTTGTCCAACCTTCCTTAAATGCTGCAACAGATTTTAAGAGCGTTAGGTTAACTGAATGACTTTTTGATTGTTCAACTTTAGAAATTGTTTCAAGAGCAACATCATTCAAATTCAATTCGAGCAGCAGCTGAATTATTTGCTCGTAAGCTTTTAATCCTTTTACTTTAGAAATAATGCTAAGTAATTTTTGATTAATGAAAATGAGCTCACCTTCATCATCCAGCAATGTGGCTACTCGGGCTGCTGAAAGAAGAAAAGTGACCTTGGTATCATCAAACCTGATTGCTTTACTTAAGTAAATGAGTGAACTGTGGAATTGCTTTTCTGCTTTATAGGTAAGCCCGATTCGATAATGCGCATATGCAAATTGTGGCGAGAGGTTTAAAACTTTTCTGTAATGCAGCCGGGCTTTTCCAAAATCTTTCATCCGCTCATAACACTCGCCGATACAGAAATACAATTCTTCCGAAGGCCGCGAATAGTGAATGGCTTTCTGATAGCACTCAATTGATTGATGGAAATTCTTCAGCTTAAAATGTGCTTCGGCACAATCGCGATACGCTAAATCATAAGTCTCATTAATTGCCATAACAAATTCATAAGACTCCACTGCCTTCTCAAACAAGTTTAAAAAATAATAAGCCTGTCCGAGGTTCTGCCATGCGAGATAAGAGTATGGAAATTCTTCAAGCAGGTTTTTATGAAACTCCACACTGTCTTCATATCGGCGCGAAATCTCAACAGCATACCACATGCGGTTAAGGGCTTCTTCATTTTCAGGGTCCAATAGAATTGAAGTTTTTATACAGTCAAAAACTTCATCAGTTTTTCCCCAATCTTCATAAACATCTGCAAGCTCAAGCCACAAGTCAGGCATCTGTTCTTCTTCAGTAATGTCCATTGCCTTTCTTATTTCTTTCAGAGCTTCTTCATGATTCTCACGAATCAGATAAATATCAGACCTAAGCAAGTACACACCTATTTCGCCAGGCTCTATTGCTTCTGCTGCATCTAACAATGTCATAGCCTTACTTAATTTTTTCTGTTGCATGAGCAGCGATGCTTTCTTAACCAGAAAAGATGCAGAGAATGGATAAATACTGATTGCATAGTCTGTAGCGCCTAATGCTTTATTGAGCGCACCGCGCATTTCATAATATGAAATCAAATCTTCGAAAGTGTGGGTATCAAAAAAAAGCGGTTTGTTTTTCTTCAACTGTTCTTCATATTTCTGAACTGACTGATAAAAATCATCTCCGCCGTCAAAAAAATTTTCTCGTTCACTCATATCCTTTGGGTTTCAAATCAAATATAGGCAGGCCAATCAAATTGAAACAGAAAATCAGAATTTTATTTTTGGCTTAAATCAACTATAACATGTTATCAAATTTTTCAGAAGCTCAATCGCTGGCGGATGTATTCATCAGTTCACGAAACCTTACTAAATATTATTTGCATAAGGTGAAAGATGCAGATAAGAAGAAAAGATTCAGCATTGGCGAATGGAATACTAATAGCATACACTGGATTGTATCGCATCTGGCATGGGCCGAAAACTATCTGATACTGGATGCAGTGATTGGCAGAAAAGAAACAGTTCCGTGGTTTCAGTATTTTGAAATCGGATCTCCTTATCCCGAAGAAAGCAAATTCCCATCTTATGAAGAAGCCGTGAATACACTTGATTGGATTCATGAAAAGTCGATAGCTGAAATCAGGAATCTTAGTAACCAGCAATTAGATGAAAAGAATTTTGCAGGAATTGATTTCCGTGATGGTGATTCGAAAAGAAAAATTATTCATCATGCTATCAGGCACGAGGGAACACATTGCGGCCATTTAAGCTGGCTCGCCAAACTGCATGGATTAAAAGGAAGATAACTTAGTATGCCCGATTCCATTCTTGTAAAAACCATATTGAATAAAACAAAAAGGCGTGATCCCTGGTTTCTGGATGACTACACCATCAATCCTTTCAGCGGGTGTTCGTTCAACTGTTTGTATTGCTACATACGCGGCAGCAAGTACGGAATGAACATGGAACAAAAACTCTCGGTAAAAGAAAATGCACTGGAAGTATTGGAGAAACAATTGAAGTCCAGGGCTAAAAAAAATCAGTACGGAATTATTGTTCTTTCATCTGCAACGGACCCATATCTGCAATTTGAAAAAGATCTGAAGCTGACCCGAAAAATTCTTGAATTAATTCTTCGTTACAAATTTCCTGTTCATATTATTACAAAAGGTGATTTAGTAACACGCGATTTTGATTTGCTGGAAAAAATTAATTCGGAAGCTATTCTTCCCGAAGATTTGAAATTGAAGCATAAAGTTTTTATCACTTTTTCTTTCTGCACAGTAGATGATGGCATTCGAAAAATTTTTGAACCCGGCGCTACTGCTATAACTGCCCGCCTGGATGCTTTACATAATTGCATTGAAGCCGGGTTTCAAAGCGGAGTAAGTTTGATGCCTTTGATTCCATACATTACTGATACTGCAGAGCATCTTGAAGTCATGTTCCGGACCATGAGCAGCATCGGAGCTAAATATATTTTTCCTGCCGGCATTACACTTCACGGAAATGGAATTGCAGATTCAAGAACGCTTGTGATGAAAGCGGTAGAAAAAAATTATCCGCATTTGATTGATAAGTATAAAAAATACTTTTTGCAAAATGATCACATGCCAGGTTTTTACTCAAGTGCATTTAGTAAAAAAATGGCTGAGTTATCAATTAAATATTCATTGAAGAATTCTCTTTATTGAGCCCCCTCCTCTATTTCATCTTCCGCTACTTCAGAATTACTGATATGAAACGAAAATGTTTTGTGTACAATGAAACTCAGAACACCTACACTCACAGCTGCACACGCCCGCGATAAAGTGGGATACCATCCAAACTCTTTGATCAAAAAATTCATTAAAAAATAATTGAGTACCAAGGCGATTAATGCGACTGCGATATATCTGAATAGCTGATGTCTAATTCTTAAACTTGAATGAGGGAAAACAAATTTGCGTGTGAGCGTGAAATTGGTGGTGAGTCCAAAACAAAATGAAATCAATAAAGAGGCGGTTGGAGCTCCAATAACATATTTCGAAAAATGCAGGTCAGTTTTCAGCAACACATAATTGTAGGTGATAAAATAAACAAACACATCAACACAGGTTGCAGTGATTGCAGTAAAAAAATATCTGACAACTTTTAGATTCAGAATTTTTTTTCCATGATAAATAAGCGGATTGTCAATCATCAAAAATGTGATGGAGCAAAAATATCCGCAGTCATCAATCAACTTTCAAAATCATTGAATGATAAGAACTCGGAAGCTGGGGATATTATGTTTTTGTAAAAAGAAGGAATCAATTCCTGGCTAAACTCATTTCAACCAAACCATGAACTAAGAATAAAAGCTTATGCTGCCTTGCTCTCCGATTGATTCATGAAATCCTGAAGCTCTGATATCAAGGTGTTTAAAATATTTCGGGCTGCTTCAAACTTTTCTTCAATGTCAACATAATCTGCTTCCTTCCCTGCAAGTTCAAGTGCATAGAATTTTTCTGTTGCTTCTTTTGACCCGAAAGGAGAAACGCTGCCTTTTAATTTATGAGCTGAACGATTGAGGTCATAGGCTTCTTTATTCATAACTGCCTTGGCTACCGCTTCTATTTGTGAAGGTGCATTTTTCAAAAACAGTTTTATCAATTCGCTCATCAGTATTTTATCACCTACGCATTGCTCACTGTAAAACTGCTCGTTAAATATTTTATAAAAACTTTCCTGATTCTTTTGTTGAATTTCTACTGCTTCGGTAATACTTACTTCCTTACCTTCAAACAATCTGTTCATCACTTTGAAAACTTCATCCGTTTTGATCGGCTTACTTAGATAATCATCCATACCTACATCCATGCACTTGTCGCGGTGCATTTTCATGGCGTGTGCTGTCATGGCCACGATTGGAATGTGAGTTCCGGTTTCTTTTTCTGTTTCACGGATTTTCAAAGTGGTTTCATACCCATCTAACTCGGGCATCTGAACATCCATAAATATGAGATCAAATGTTCCCTTGTTCAAGTGATCCAGAACTTCTAATCCATTATTAGCAAGTGTTACTTTAAATCCACTTTTCTCCAAAACAGTAATTTCAAGTTTTTGGTTTATCAAGTCATCTTCAGCCAGCAGAATATGAAGAGATTTGTGTTGATATATTTTAACCGGGTTTTCTTTTTGGGCCACAGAAAAATTCTGTGCGCTTCCAAAGAGGTGAAATAATTCATCTAACAATTCCTGGTAAGTAACCGGCTTAGCCATGAAGGAGTGAATGTTGAGTTTCTGTCTTTCACTCCGATCTATGTTATCAGCCACGCTGGACATTACAAATATTTTGGTGTGGTCGAAGTTCGGATTTTCGCGAAGGCGGCGGGCAACTTCCCATCCATCCATACCCGGCATCTGAACATCTAAGAGCATGAGATCAAAAGGATGTCCTGAATTATATGCCTTGCTTAATTCGAATAAAGCATTTCTTCCACTGTCAACACAGATAATTTCTCCGGCAATTGTTTTCAGCTGACCTTCCATTATGCGGCGGTTGGTCAGGTTATCATCCACCACAAGAACTTTGAGTTTTCTATGTACTTCAAAATCGGCAGGGAGATATCTTGTAACTCTTTGCCCGATTCCAAATTCAACAAAGAATTTGAATTCGCTTCCCTTCCCCATTTCACTTTCAACCCATACATCACCATTCATTAACCCGATAAGTTTGCGTGTGATGGTGAGCCCTAATCCAGTTCCACCAAACTTTCGGGTGGTAGAGCCATCGGCTTGTGTAAATGGTTCAAAAATGGTTTTGATTTTAGATTGCGGTATTCCGATTCCGGTATCGCTAACGCAAAACTCGATCACTGATTTTCCGTTTTCTGTTTTACGAAGTTTTGCCTTCAATCCAATTTCACCCTTCATGGTGAACTTAATTGCATTGCCCACGAGGTTAATTAAAATTTGGCGCAAACGCACCGGATCACCGATTAATACTTTTGGTATTTCTTCGTCGATATCCAAAATCATTTCTATACTCTTATCTTTTTTACGAAGAGCAAGAAGCTTCATGGTTTTGCTCATCATATCACGAAGGTCGAAGTCAATATCTTCAAGCTCCATTTTTCCGGCTTCAATTTTACTGAAGTCCAGAATGTCATTAATTACCATTAGCAGATTATCTGCTGAGGCTTTAACTAACTCAAGATACTCGCGTTGTTCATCCGTTACATTGGTTGCCAGGGTCAACTCAGTCATTCCCATAATTCCATTCATGGGTGTGCGGATTTCATGACTCATGTTAGCGAGGAATTCGCTCTTTGCAATATTTGCGCTTTCGGCTTGTT
>DMRR01000193.1:0-605 GCA_003455275.1 Bacteroidota bacterium
GTAATTTCCGGGAGGGATTTTTTATTTCAATCATTTAACCAGAACTAATTCATTGAAACTTTTTCGAGTTCGTCATCAGCAAAGTGAACCTGCTGCTTTTCTTTTTTATCTCTTCCTAGGATTCGTGCGCCGATCAAATACATAGCAGGCACCAGGATAAGTGTAATAAGTGTAGCGAACCCTAATCCGAAAATTATAGTCCATGAGAGCGGACCCCAGAAGGCAACGCTATCGCCACCAAACCAAATGTGCGGATTCAATTGTGTAAAGAGCGTAACGAAGTCAATGTTCATTCCAACAGCAAGCGGAATCAAACCAAGTATGGTTGCAGTTGCAGTCAATAATACAGGAGTCATCCGAGTTCTACCTGCTTCAATAATTGCTTCCTTCACGGGCATTCCCTGCGAGCGCAGCAGGTCAGTAAATTCAATAAGCAGAATTCCGTTTCGCACCACAATTCCTGTGAGCGCTACAATTCCAACTCCTGTCATCACTACTGAGAAACTCATTCCTGTGACAGCAATGCCGAGCAACACACCAATGATGGAGAAAATAATTTCAGTGAGAATGATGAAAGTTTTTCCAACTGAATTGAACTGAATGAC
>DMRR01000193.1:903-3202 GCA_003455275.1 Bacteroidota bacterium
AGAATCAAAAACATCATAAGAAATGAAATAAGCATCGCCGATCCCAGAAATGCTCCGGTTTCCTTTTGCTCCTCTTGTTCACCCGTGAGATTAATGCTGATGTCAGATGGTAGTTTATAATTACCGGCAGCCTCAGTCACTTTCGCCACCACATCCTGCTGATTAAATCCGGAGAGAATATTTGAATAAACTGTTACCACCCGCTTTTGATTTTTGCGAGTGATACCACCGTAAGTGTTGGTGTATTTCACATCAGCAACAGAACTGAGCGGCACGCTGCGGATTTGTCCGCCCATATTCATGTCGCGGTAAGTGATGCGCAGGTTCATGAGTTGCGATAAATCATTTCTCTCGTCTTCTTTGAACCGAATCATGATTGGATACTCATCGTTTGCTTCTTTAAACTTAGATGTCTCTTTTCCAAAAAGCGCAGTACGAAGTGCCATTCCAATTTGCGCGGTGCTGATTCCTTCGCGGTTTGCGCGTTCGCGATCAATCACCACTGTGATTTCAGGTTTGCTGATGATCAAATCAGATTTCAATTCTTCTACTCCTGGAATCTGCAACGAGTCGAGATACTTAATCAATCCCTGAGAAACTGCAGCGAGCTCTCCGAAATCTTCTCCTCCTATTTCAATATTGATTGGTTTTCCAACAGGCGGGCCATTTGCTTCCTTATCCACCGTAATCTGCGCGCCGGGAATTCCTTTCACGACTTTACGAATTGAATCGAGATACATTTTGGTACTGATTCCGTTTCGCTTGTCGAATTCAACAAACGCTACACTCACCTTCGCTTTGTTCGATGCAACACTGCGGTCGCCACTGTTTGGATCAGTGGCACCCACTGCAACATTTGTAATCACTGATTCCACAATTGGATTGTTGTTGCCTATTACATCGTAAACTTTTTTCTCAACAATTTTCGAAACCGAATCAGTCACAGATTGATGTGTTCCTACCGGCATGGTGATGTAGGTGTAAACAAAGTGCGGCTCGCCTGCCGGGAATGTTTCTATATTCGGAGAGCGCACAATAATGGCGAAGATGGAAAATAGCAGAAGTCCGAAAGTTCCAATCAAAAGCCAAACAGGTCTTCTCTTATCAAGGCACCAGGTGATTACACGCTGATAAAAATTCTGAACATTGGGCCATGTTTTGGTCATGAAATTTTTTGTGACACGATCAAGCACAAAACGATTCAACAGCACGAGCAGGCACATGGTTACAAAAAAGTTTCCGACACCAATTCCAAAAAGTAAATAAGAAACCAACGCAATCGAAAGCAAAACAATAATTGTGTTGCGGAGCCTTTTGGTGTTTCTCTTTTTTTCTTCCTCAGTATGAGTATCAGAATGCGGTTTCATAAAACTCACGGCAAACACCGGGTTGAAAACATAGGCAATCACCAATGATGCAAGCAGCGTGATGATAAGTGTAATGGGCAGGAAGAACATGAACTTACCTATGATACCAGGCCAGAATGCCAGCGGAATAAATGGAGAAAGTGTAGTGAGTGTACCTGAAAGTACGGGAAGAAAAACTTCACCTGTCGCCATCTTGGCTGCTTTAATGATTGGCACTTTTCCATTAGCGAAAATGCGGTGCGTGTTTTCAATCACAACAATTGCATCGTCCACCACAATTCCAAGCGCAAGCAAGAAACTGAAGAGTACAATCATGTTGAGCGAAAACCCGATAGTGGGCATAACTAAAAATGCAAGGAAGCACGAGAGCGGAACTGATAGCGCAACGAAAAATGCATTCGTCACACCCATAAAAAACATCAGCACTACCAACACGAGAATGAATCCGATGATGATGGTGTTGATGAGATCATGAAGTGTTTGTCTTGTCAATTCACTCTGATCGCCGGTGATGGAAATGTTCAATCCTTTCGGAAAAGAATTATCCTGAAGGTCTTTCACAATGTCGCGCACTTTATCAGAAGCGTTAATCAGGTTTTCGCCGCTGCGCTTAATCACATTGAGCGTGATTACATTTTTATGATCGAGGCGCGCATAACTTTCTTTTTCAGCAAAAGCATCTTTCACTTCAGCAATGTCTTTAAGATAAAGTGTGGCACCGCTCTGACTGCGAATCACAATGTTTGCAATGTCTTCTACATTTTTAAACTGACCTGAAACGCTGAGGTTGCGCTTCATTCCATCGTTGCTGATGTTGCCTCCGCTGATGGTCATGTTTTCATAAGCAATGGCACGGTCAATATCATCGAGTGTAATGCTTGCCGCCTGCATCTTATACATGTCCACATTAACTTGTATCTCGCGGTTGAGCG
>DMRR01000191.1 GCA_003455275.1 Bacteroidota bacterium
GGCAAGTATCCGGTTTGGACTGAACGGATAAAACTGCTTGGAGCTATGACTAAGTATCGTTCTTGTTTTGATGTGCATTATTACAATCTTGATGTGCAAATAGACCCGGCTAAAAAATTTGTTGGGGGAACTGTCCTTATTGCTGCAAGCGCGGTGAATGATTTCGATACACTTCAAATTGATTTGTATCCGAACATGAATTTGAAATCTGTTTCATGCGACTTAGGCAATGTTAAATATTTCAGAAAAGAAGGCGCGATATTTATTTCAATGCCTCGACGAATGAAAACCGGCGAGAGTTTTTCTCTTACGGTTTCTTACGATGGGTCACCAATCGTTGCAAGGAAACCACCATGGGATGGCGGATTTGTATGGAAGAAAGATGCAAATGGAAATGCATGGTGCGGTGTTGCATGCGAAACGGAAGGAGCAAGCTTGTGGTGGCCCTGCAAGGATCATAATTCAGATGAAGCGGACAGCGTGGATATTTCTGTTACATGTCCTTCAGGGTTAATGGCTGTCTGCAATGGTTTGTTACGAGATAGCAGCGATGCCGGTAAAGGATGGAAAAAATTTCACTGGCATGTTTCCTATAATATCAATAACTATAATGTCACTTTCTACATAGGAAATTTGAAATTGCTCCATGACACTTTTACCAGTATCACCGGAAAAATTATTGAACTCAATCACTATGTGCTTCCTGAAAATTATGAGAAAGCAAAAACCCAGTTTGATGAAGTGAAAAAAATCCTCGCGTTCTATGAAAAAACTTTTGGTGCCTACCCATGGCAGCGTGATGGATTTAAACTCGTGAATTCTCCTTTCGAAGGAATGGAACATCAAACGGCAATAGCTTACGGAAGCAACTTCAAAGATTCATGGATGGGAGTTGATTACATTATCTTACATGAGACTGCTCACGAATGGTGGGGCAATGCAATAACTGCAAAAGATTTTTCGGATGTGTGGTTGCAGGAAGGATTTGCCACCTACAGCGAATCTCTCTATCTCGAGCAGGAAAAAGATAAAACTTTCTACAACAATTATCTTTACTTCTATCGGTTGCAGAATCTGAATGAGAGACCAATTGTAGGACCTGTAGGTGTTCGTTATTTCGATTATCATGACGAAGATGTTTACACCAAGGGGGCAGGAACGCTTCAAACACTTCGCGCCACTATTAATAATGATTCAGTTTTCTTCGATATCATTAAAACTTATTTCAGCAGATATGAATATCATCAGATTACTTCAGAAGAATTCATAAGCGTGGTGAATGAAAAAACCGGAAGCGATTATCATTGGCTATTCAATCAATACCTGCACGATCGCAGAATTCCGGTGTTAGAATTTTACTGGGATCAGGGCGGTCAGTTTGCTTATCACTGGGTTGACTGCGTTGATGGATTTAAAATGCCAATAGTGATTGATTGTGGTGATGAAAAGCAAACGCTTTATCCAACCACCAGTTATCAGCATGATCGTATTTGTCCTGTATCAGGAGCTAAACAGTTTTCGTTTGACCGAACAGCCAAACTCTACAAGCTCCGCGCGAAAAGCAGCAAGTGATTTAGAGATTAAGGGAAGAAAGACAGAAAAAGATATTCTAGTTTCTGACTACAATGGTTCGGTTCAGTAAAATATTACCGGATTTAATTCGCAATTGATAAACCCCGGCCGGATAATTTTTCGGCAGTTCCATTGACAGTTCAATACTTCCTTCTTCAGTAATTATTCGTTTCTCAATTACAATTTGTCCAAGCGAATTGTATAATTCAATTATTGCTGATTCAGATGAAACCGGAAGCGCTGCATGAATTGTAAAACTTCCGTTACATGGGTTGGGATAGACCTGAAAATCATTTTCAGTTTTTAATAAAACATTTTCTTTACGGCTATCAGTTGTAGTAAAAGTTTTTAAATAACTTTTTTTAGAATAAGGAAGATTTGCAGAACAGATAGTTCGAACAAAGTATTCGTAAGTGGTGCCGGGTTGAAGTCCTGTAAAATCATAATGCGTATCATTCAAAGTAAGGAAAGACCATGCAGGGTCTCCAGCTCTTCTAATCTTTAGACGATAGGCGTCTGCATTACAATTAGAAGTCCAGTTCACCGTAGCCGAAACTGACTGCACATTTGATTCAAAAAGAACAAACGGTGCCTCACACATTTTAGTTTTAAATAGAAGTGTTGAAGCCCCCGCAGTTTCATTATTCCAGGTATAGGCAATGACTTCGGCCTTGTAGTTTGTTGATGGAAGCAATTCGTTCCACTCGTAATTTCCATTATAAGGATTCATGAATGAAATTAATTGTGTGCTTGATGAATCATCAGTGTTTGTAAGAATGATTCGCTGATAAAGAGCATCAGGCATTGGAACCCAACTCACGGCAGCATGGCACGATGTAACAGTATCAAGTTTAAATGCAGTAGCGGTTGTTAATTCAGGGAAAATGATTTCGACACCTGTATTTGTTGTGCAATCAGCTGAATTTACGGTGACAGAATAATTTCCTTCTCCAACATGATTTATAAAAGAAGCAGTGGATCCATTGGACCACAAATAAGAATATATCCCCTGCCCACCGACAACAACTGCATAAAGGTTTAAATGATTTTGAACAGTATCAATTTTTATTGAAACAGAAAGCGGAAGGACACATTTCAATTCAATAGTCTGTTGAGCGCTGCACCCGGCGGAAGTGGTGCCGGTAACTGTGTAAATCTTATTGATTAGTGGCTGAGCAATTATGTTGGCCGCAGTATCACTTGAAAGCCACAAATTCGGAGTCCATAACCAGGAACCAGCGCCGGAAAGGCTAACCATAGCAACTGAATTTTCTCCGTGTTGAAAATTAGTTTGGGAAAAAATAAATGCTGCGGACTCACGAATCACTGTATCCATTTGTGGTGAAGATTGCGCAGGCATGTGGCCACCGCCAATAAATGTGTGAAGCGTAGAATTTATTCCTGATTCAATTGCTTTTTGATTAACTGTATAACCTCCATATACCATTATTCCATATGATAGTCCGCTGGTGTAAGGAATGGTTCCATCGTTAGTTCCATGAAAAGAATAAATCGGCTCAGTTTCGTCGTCGAAAATTGAGGTGGTATCATAGACACCGCCTGAAATACTTACCACTGCCTTTACTCTTGAAGAAAAACCTGTATTACCACCGGCATCTTCTAAATTTCCAAGAGAAGAATAACTGATCCACGATGGAACATCTTGTTGATCCATGTATGCAACAGCAATCGAGGTCATTGCTCCTGCTGAAAAACCTCCGATAAAAATCTGAGAGGTATCGATTCCATATTGTACTCCTGTTTTTCGGATATATCGAACGCAACATTTTGCATCCTGCACAGCACGATAGTAAGCATTACCCGCATTAGCCTGATTCGCTTGCTGCATTCCCTTCCGGTAATTAGCGTTGTAAACTACATAACCTCTGTGTGCGAGAAAATTGCTTAATACTGTTACAGTACTGTCTGTTTTATCGCCGTAAATAAATCCGCCACCATGCAGAAGAAGAACTGCAGGCCGTTTATAATTCACTAATTGATTTGGCATATAAATATCCAAAGTCAGATTAGTCATTTGTCCGTTATATAAAGCGTTCTGACCATAAACCACATTTGAGATCATTTTAACATCAGGATAAATTGGATCCTGATATAATCCAGGAATAAAATTGCATCCGCTCGCTTGTGCAACTGAAATATTTAAATCAGGATTTTGATTAACAACAACATCAACCGATGCATAAGATGAATTTCCGGATTGATCCACACCGGTAACTGTATAAGTGGTGGTTGAAGATGGTGAGGCTATTACAGAATTTCCCTGAGTTGAATTTAACCCAGCTGACGGGCTCCAGAAATATGTAACTGCACCCGTTGCAGTAAGAGTGGTGGAACTTCCGTTACAAATCGCAAGATGATTTGAATTCAAAAGAACCTGTGAATAGGCTGCCGAAATAATCAGCATTGCGAAGCAGGTTAGAATTGTTTTTTTCATTGAAGAAACGGTATTTCACGCTCTCAACGGTAACAATTCAATTGTGTTACAGATAATAGGAAATAGACGCTGACCCGGAATAGATAATAGTCAAACCTCTATGTGTGGATGTGTTTCCTTTCCGGAATGCCTGTATGATGTTTCTTCTTCTTCCAGAATTACTTTTCTTGAAACAACCACACTTCTGTCATCCATCGAAATCACTCTGACATCTAAATCTTTATTTAGAAAAACAGTGTAAGAGTTAAATTCAAAAATGTCAACCTCAGATTTTGGTAGAAAGACTTCAATGCCATAAATATCCATAAGCAATCCACCGGCATTCATTTTTAAAACCTTCCCTTTAAGGTTTGATTTTTCTGCGAATGCTTCAATGATTGTTTGAAGGTTTTCATTTTTCACAAAGCGCACATTTATGGCTTCAAAAACTCCTGGTTTTTTGGTAGACGGAATGACTTCATAACTTACCAAATCATTCGCATGGCCCATTTTGTAATTCTCAACAAACTTACTTTGATGGAGAAAAACATTTCCTAGTTCATTGTTTTGAATCCGGCCGAAACCTTTGCTCTTATCATAAAAAATTACACGGCCTTCATAAGTTTTTTGTGTGGTCATATTCGATTGTCATTTAAATTTTTTTAACATACGATCCTGAAAATAAGTTTAGATTTTGAAAAAAAATTTTCAAGCATCAATAAAATTATTTTCGCGCTCCCATGAATGTTTTGAGTTTAGAGAATATTACAAAGTCGTTTGGTGAGCGAGTTTTATTTGAGAAAATTAGTTTTGGAATCAATTGGGGAAACAAGGTTGCACTTGTGGCCCGCAATGGTTCCGGAAAATCTTCACTGCTAAAAATAATTACAGGCGATGATGTTGCTGACGAAGGAATTGTTACGCGTAACAAAAATGTGAGTTTAGGTTTCCTTGAACAGAATCCGGTGTTCAATGAAGAACTTTCAGTACTGGACAATATTTTTTTGAGTCACTCCAGAGAAATAACTGCAATAAAAGAATATGAAAGATTGCATGATGAACACGAAAAAAATCCGACTGTAGAAAATACAGCGGCTCTTCACCATGCTATGCATCAAGTTGATGAACTAAAAGCATGGGATCATGAATCGAGAGTAAAACAGGTTTTAGGAAAATTAGGTATTACAAATTTTAGTCAGAAGATCGCTTCGCTTTCCGGAGGACAGAAAAGAAGAGTTGCGCTGGCTCGCGTGTTGATTGATGAGCCGCAATTTCTGATTCTTGATGAGCCAACCAATCATCTCGATATTGAAATGATTGAATGGCTCGAAGGATATTTATCAAGACAAAATCTCACTCTTCTGCTTGTAACACACGACCGGTATTTTCTGGAAAATTTATGCGACACAATTATTGAATTAGACAACGGAAAAATTTTCAGATACGAAGGGAATTATGAAAAATTTTTAGAGCAAAAAGAGCAACGCTCATTAAATGATGTGAGCGAATACGAAAAACTGAAAAACAGATATCGTAAAGAATTGGAATGGGTTCGAAAGATGCCGAAAGCGAGAACCACAAAATCAAAATCCAGAATTGACGCCTTTGGAGAGATTGAAGAAAAATTAAAGGGAAGAAAGAAGGAAGAAGAACTTCAGTTGCAGGTGAAGATGAATCGCATTGGAGGCAAAGTTTTAGAACTGAAAAAAGTATATAAGCAATTCGGTGAACAAAAAATTATGAACGGGTTCGACTATACTTTCAAACGGGGAGAGCGAATCGGAATTGTAGGAAAGAATGGTTCTGGTAAAACAACATTCCTGAACATTATCACTGAAAAAGACAAAGCTGATTCAGGAAAGGTGAATGT
>DMRR01000276.1 GCA_003455275.1 Bacteroidota bacterium
GCTCTTCACTCTTTGCAATGTGAGAAATCTCGTGAGTGACATCAGTCGCCAGTGAATAGATGATATCATAGTGATCAAAATCTTTTTTAGTGAGTTGCCTTGCAACATGAGCCCGCATATCAATTCCATGTTTAAGTGCGGTGCGCACACCCCGCGGATCAGCCCCGGCACCCACATGATAGTGCTCGGTTCCCGAAGAATCAATCTCCCAATCGAGATTTCGCTCAGCACATTTCTGTTTCAAAATGTATTCAGCCATCGGGCTGCGGCAAATATTTCCGAGGCAGACGAACAGGATTTTCATGCGGATAAATTTAAGAACAAGTTGAAGGCAACCACTGCTGAAAAATTTATTTTCACCGAATTATGAAACGCTCACCACTGCTTGTAGTATTCATCACCATTTTCATTGACTTGCTTGGATTCGGAATTATCATTCCGATTTTACCAAACTACACAAAGGAACTAGGAGCGACCGCACTTCAGGTAGGTTTAATAGCAGGGGTCTATTCACTCATGAACTTTTTCTTCTCACCACTTTGGGGAACTATGAGTGACCGATATGGGCGGAAACCGATAATTTTAATAAGCATTATCATCACGGCCTCCTCATATTTTTTATTTGCCTTTTCCAATACTTTAATGCTGGTGTTTCTGTCACGGTTGCTTGCAGGAATCGGCTCAGCAAATATTTCGACTGTGCAGGCATGTGTGGCGGATATTTCAACTCCTGAAAACAGAACCAAGAACATGGGAATCATCGGTGCCGCATTCGGACTTGGATTTATTTTCGGGCCTCCACTCGGTGGTTTTGTGAAACACAATTTCGGAATCGAATATGTAGGATTCATTGCTGCTGCCCTTTGTATCATCAATCTGGTCATGGCGTTTGTCATGCTTCCTGAAACTATTCATGAAAAAAATCCTGAAGCATCGTTTGCTTTTCATCCTTTTAAAGAATTTCGGAGCGCGTTCAAAAAAGAGATTATCCGTGATTTGTTTTTTATAAATTTCTTATATATCACCGCATTTGCAGCCATGCAGATTACAATTCCTATTCTTTGGAAAAATCACTATGGTATTACTGATGAAGGAGTAGGTTATATTTTTATGTTTATTGGAATTGCATCAGCTATTGTGCAAGGTGGATTGGTTGGCTGGCTCAACAAAAATTTTGGAGAGCGTAGATTATTGATTTCTGGCTCTGTGATGATGATGATAGGTTTGGCACTGTGCCCGCTGGCTCCTCAATATCTTTTTATCCCTGCACTTGCATTGATTATCATTCTGATTTCACTTGCAAATGGCTGCATCACACCTACGCTCACTTCGTTGATTTCAAAAAATTCACTCCGACACGAACAAGGTCAAATGCTTGGACTGAATATGTCATTTGCTTCACTTGCCAGGGTTGCCGGACCGGCATATGGAGGATTTGTTTATGATTTTCATTTCTACCTTCCATATTTTATCGGAGCCGGTATCATGCTGTGCGCATGGATTTTTGCCATACGGGTTTTAAACCTAAAAGACAATACTGATTCAGGAAACGGTTCCTCCGAAATGGAGGCTGTGCCTGATTCGAAACAATCAGATTAATTTCTTCAATGATTATGAAGAGGCAATTTGTTTGAAACAAATTCATTTTGATTTAAGAAATTATTTTCGTCGCTGTGTCATTAAACCAGGAGATCATCACCGCAATCAGTACCCCTTCAGGAAAAGGAGCAATTGCTGTTGTTCGTATTTCTGGTGAAGGAAGTATTGAATTAGTTCAATCGATTTTCAAAGGCAAAGATTTAACAAGGCAACAGAGCCACACAATTCACTATGGAAGGATTGTGGACGGACAAGAAGTGCTGGATGAAGTGATGGTTTCCATTTTCCGAAAACCGAAAAGTTTTACGACTGAAGATTTGGTTGAGGTTTCATGCCACGGTTCACCGTTTGTTGCTGAAAAAATAATTCAGCTATTACTGAAAAAAGGAGCGAGGCTTGCTAATCCGGGCGAATTCACTTTGCGTGCATTTATAAATGGAAGAATTGATCTGAGCCAGGCAGAAGCGATTGCTGATTTGATTGCAAGCAGTTCAGCTGCTGCACATGCTGTGGCAATGAAACAAATGCGGGGAGGATTTTCGCACGAGATAATAAACCTTCGCACAGAGCTTTTAAATTTTGCTTCACTACTCGAACTCGAACTTGATTTCAGTGAAGAAGATGTGGAGTTTGCCAACCGCGAAAAACTGGTTTCGCTCATTGATAATATTCGGAAAAAAATTTCTCCGCTCATTGAATCATTTCAATTAGGCAATGTGATTAAAGCCGGAGTGAACACTGTGATTGCCGGAAAACCAAACGCCGGAAAGTCTACACTGCTCAATGCTTTGCTGAATGAAGAGCGCGCAATTGTTTCTGCTATCGCAGGAACTACCCGCGATGTGATTGAAGAAACCATCAACATCCGCGGGCTGGTGTTTCGCTTCATGGATACCGCCGGGCTTCGGCATACTGAAGATGAGATTGAAAAAATCGGAGTTCAGAAATCGCACGAAAAAATTCGTGATGCTGCCGTGCTGATTTATCTGGCGGATGCTTCTTCATTCACGGATATGAATTCATTGAATGAAGAATTAAGCGAAGCAAAAAAATTCGGAGTGCCGTTTCTTTTGGTGTTAAACAAAACTGATTTGCTCAATGAAAATCTGAAGCAGGAAATGATGAAATCAAAATCAGCGATTCTCATTTCAGCAAAATCAAAAACCGGAATTGATGAGTTGAAAGATGCGCTGTTTCATCTCATTGCCAAGGATGGTTGGATGGAAGACCAAACTATTGTCACCAATCTTCGTCACTTCGAAAGTTTGAAGAAAGCGAACGAAGCGCTCAGCACTGTGAAATTCGGAATTGAAAAACGCTCAAGCGGCGAAATGATTGCTTTCGATTTGCGGGCATCACTTGATGCACTTGGCGAAATTTCAGGTGAGGTAACAAATGATGAAGTGCTTGGAAATATTTTTTCGAAATTCTGTATCGG
>DMRR01000028.1 GCA_003455275.1 Bacteroidota bacterium
TTGTAACTACCAATTCTCCTAAATCAAGCCTCCTGAAGGGAATTTTACTTTGAACAAAATTGTAATTAAGTTTAATATCTATTGCTTCTATTGCATGCATATAGTGTTTTGGAGAACAACATCCTGATAGAATAAAAAAAAACAAATAAAAGGTTGATAGCGAATCAGAGTATTTTAATTTCACATTGAATTTGAATTCAGGGAATAAAAAAAATATTTTTCCTCTTGCTTCACCCCGCTAACCTAACAATTTTCTTCTCCAATGGAAACAGATGATACTTTGCTATTCAAAAAAATTATTTAACTAATCCAGCAATTGAATTGATCAATCCTGATCCATCTACCATTTACATTTTTGTAGATGTAAACACATCCTCCTCCGCAAGGTCCGCCACATGAATGAGCAATATAAACAACGCATTCTGTCATATCTTGCGTGAAAAGTGGAATTGAAATAGACGATAACACTCCCTCATGATGCTTGTAGTATTTATCCCAGCGCAATTTTCTTTTTCCAAAATATTTATCCAACTCTTTTGATGAGATAACTACAACATTTGTGTGGAAATTTTCTTGCCATAAAAAATTTTTTGAAGAGTCTAATTGCTGTCGCATAAATGCAATGTCTTCTCCTGAAAATATTTTAAGTTTAGAATGTCCATCTAAATAATATTCGGGTGATATCGAATCAGAATTAAAAATAGAGCTCGGGAAAAATGGTGTTTCGCTGAGGTTTTTTATCCAAATCGAATCGTGCTCAATAAGCGAATTGAAAAAGTCGTAATAATCCTGTTCAGTTACTTTACTTGTTTTACTCTGCGCACAACAAATCTTTACCGAAACAAGAAGAAAGAAAATGAAAGCTGTGCGAAGCATGATGTGAGCGAAAATAATTTAACTAGGAGTCATAAGAGTAAAAGAGGAGTCATAGGAGTTAACTCCCATTACTCATAAAGGTATTACTCCTAATACTCCTATTTAAATGTATTCACCAATGACCTCAATCAAAACCGACGAACAACAAGTTGAATGGTATTCCTTGTTTTTTGTTCGAGAAGAATTTCTCTTCTTTGAGTTTGAGTTTGCACAGTTTGTTCATCATAGTGGCGGATCGTGAGTAGCTCTAATCCTTCATTCAACAATACTTTGTATTCATTCGAAAGCTCTTCAAGAAAAGGATTCACTCTTTCTTTCGCATCATCTGCACAAAAAGAAAAACTGATTGCAGCATTCTGCATCATGTTAAACTTCACACGGTGCTTCGCCATCATGCCAAAGATTTTCGCCAACTGTTCTTCAGCCATAAAAGAAAAATCTTTCGGAGAAACAGAGATAAGAATTTGCTCCGGTTTCAAAACAAGAACTGGGGTGCGCGCATCATCATTCATGTCGGAATCAATCACGGTTCCGCTTGCTTCAGCATTTAAAAATGATTTTACATGAAGCGGTATGTTTTTATTCTGAAGCGGCTTAATTGTTTTCGGATGAATAACGGTTGCACCGTAAAAAGTCATTTCAATCGTTTCCTTGAAAGAAAGATGATCAATTTTTTTTGCATCAGAAAAATAGCGCGGGTCTGCATTCAGCACACCGGGCACATCTTTCCAGATGGTGACACTCTCAGCACCGGCGCAGTAAGCAATCACAGCCGCCGTGTAATCTGAACCTTCGCGACCAAGTGTGGTAGAAAAATTTTCGGAAGTGCCGCCAATGAATCCCTGCGTGAGAACAAGCCCGTTCTTTGATGCAGGAACCAACTGTGCTTGAATTTTTTTCTCCGTGATTTCCCAATCAACTTTTCCTTCACGGTAAGTATTATCGGTACGAATGAAATCCCGCACATCGCGCCATTTAGTTTTCATTCCGGATTCATTCAAAAATGCTGCAAGCATTTTGGTACTCACCATTTCTCCAATCGAAACGATCTGGTCATATATGTAATCGAAAGATTCAGAAGGTTCATCTTCCAGGATCCAATCGACCTCAATGAAAGTATTGTTTAATTCTTCATAGACTTTGTGTGAAGAATCAGGAATTAGTTTTGAAAGCAGGTTGAAATGTTTTTCCCGCACTTCATTTAGTAATTGGTTAGCATTACCGTTTCGTTCAAAGTAGGAGTGAACAACTTCTTCGAGTGCATTCGTTGTTTTTCCAAGAGCAGAAACCACTAAAACAATTTCCTGTCCTGAAAACTTTTTCAGAATGGAGAGAACATTTCGAAATCCTTCTGCATCTTTTATTGAAGCTCCACCGAATTTGAAGACTTTCATGCGTGAATTATTTTTTTCCTGATAAGCAACATCGCAACACTTGATAATCCTGCAAATGCGAGCAACCATATTGCGCGCGAGTTGTAGCGGCTGTCCCACTGCGTGGAGAAGGTCGCACACACATTTGCATTGATAATAATTCCAATCATAAGGAGAACAACTTGAAGCGCAGCAAATCTCAAATGGAACGCGAAAAATGAAAGAACAATAATTGCAATCACAGGCACAAGAGAAATAATCAGGAAATAAAAATTGACCGGTGCAAGAACATCTGTTGCATTTTTTAACACATCATTCTCCTGTTTCGATTTATGGAATGAAGATAAATCGCCGGGCACATAATTTTTCATAAAAGTATTCGCACT
>DMRR01000054.1 GCA_003455275.1 Bacteroidota bacterium
GAAAAGCATCGGCAATCTCACCGGCAGTTAAATCATTTTTGCGGAGCATTTCAAGAATTTTTAATCGCGTAGGATCTCCCAGTGCCTTGAACAACGAATTCATGGCGCAAATATAATTAGGTATTTAGATAATTATCTAAATATTTATTTACCCATAATCTCTTGCATAACCCGTTTCTCCTTGTATTTTTCCTCCATGAAAAGGTGGGTCTTCATTATTATGATAATTGTTGGCTTAAAGGCCGAATCACAGACCGTTACATTTAATGGTGATGTCGCTCCAATTATTTTTAATAACTGTACAAAATGTCACCGATCCGGAGAGATTGCGCCTTTTGCACTCACCAATTATGCTGAAGTTGCAGGCGAGGCCGCATCAATTTATGATGCGATTAACAACAGGAGGATGCCTCCATGGGCTCCTGATCCCTCTTATAATCATCTTGCCTTTGAAAGAACTTTATCAGCTCAGGACATTCAAAAGATCAATTCATGGATTTCTTCTGGATTGCCGGAGGGAAATTCAATTCCCCTGCCTCCCCTTCCCGATTTTGACAGTACAAATAATTCAGTTCAGCCAAATTTTTCTTATCGGATACCAGAATACACCATACAATCCGCTCAGGATATTTACAGATGTTTTGTTGTGCCAACCGGATGGGTGAATGATAAAAAAATAAAAGCAATTCAAGTTATTCCCGGAAATAAAGCTTGTGTTCATCATGTTCAGGTTTTTTGGGATACAACACAAATTTGCAATCAGCTGGATGGCGCCGATTCGCTTCCCGGGTATACACGGTTTATTGGAACCGGTTCAGACTTTTCTAAATTAATTCATATCTGGGTTCCGGGTTCTGAGTTGTTTTTTCTTCCTTCGAATTTTGTTTTCAATGTCCCGGCCGGAGCAAAACTTATTTTTCAAATTCATTATGCTGCTGGTTTTGCCGGAGAAAAAGACTCTACGCGTGTGAACATATTTACCAATCAATCCGGAGGAACAACACGCGGAGTTACTATACGGTCAATGATTAATTATAACAATATTGAAAACGGTCAACCCTTTGTCATCCCTGCCAATCAGGTGATATCATTCAATGCATCAGATACACTAAACTTTACCTATACCTTCCTCGGAATTTTTCCTCATATGCATTTACTTGGAAAGAGTATGAAGTCATATGCTATAACACCTTCAAATGACACAGTCAGGTTTTCTGATATACCAGAATGGAAATTCTACTGGCAAAACATTTATCAATTTACGAAAGCCATTAAAATTCCTGCAGGTACCTCGCTTCATTGCGAAGCATCGTATGATAACACGGTGTTAAATTCACTGAACCCGCACAACCCTCCGGAAACAGAAGTTTATGGAGAAGAAAGTTCAGAAGAAATGCTTCTCAATTTTTTTCTTGTAACTGCTTATCATAATGGCGATGAAAATATCATCATCGATTCTTCATTTTATTTTAATAACGCGACTCAGATTTTTTCAAGCAATACTGCCGTTGCTTATCCAAATCCTACTGAAGGAAATTTCATGGTTGATTTTAGTACCGATAAAAGCGAATGGATTAATATTTCAATAAGCGACCTGGCCGGACGAGTTATAAGAAATCGTACAACAGAAATTTTTTCTCATCCCGGTAAAAATGAAATTAGTTTTTCACTTGATGGATTATCCGCAGGCGTTTATTTTTTATCTCTGAGTGGGAGCAACATACACTGTGTCTTGAAAATTGATTTAGTAAACTAAATTGGTTTTTTGATACAATAGATTTTTGTCTTGCATTTAATCCGTTCTTATTTTTGACAGTCATACATCTCAATAATTTTTTTTATGAAAAAAATATTTCTCTTCATTTTTTCCTGCTTTACAGTGAGTGAATCTTTTTCACAGTCAACCCCTACATTCTGTGATGATGTTGCAAGTATTTTTTATACCAACTGTACCACATGCCATCGTTCAGGGCAGATCGCACCTTTTTCATTAGTAACTTATGCTGATGCTGTTGCTGAGGGAACTTATATTCAGGATGCAGTGAATAACCGGATCATGCCCCCGTGGCCACCAGATCCAAATTTCAATCGCCTAGCTCATGAGCGACTATTATCACAATCCGACATCAATAAAATAAATGATTGGGTGAACGGAGGAATGCCGGAGGGAAATACTGCTAACTTACCTTCTCTTCCAAACTACCCAACAGGAAGTCAGATTGGAACTCCGGACATGGTAGAACAGTTGCCAAATTATACAGTGCCTGTAGCTACTGATGAGTTCCGGTGTTTCGTGGTTCCATCAGGACTTGCTGTAGAAACTAACTTCAGAGCAATTGAATTTATACCGGGCAATAATGCAATTGTTCATCACGCACTTATTTTTTGGGATACAACAGGCGTGTGCGCACAGTTAGATCAGCAAGATCCAAATCCGGGATACCCTGGTTTTGGCGGCGTGGGCACTGATGCTGCAGAATTGATCGGGGCTTGGGTTCCCGGGTCTTCCCCATTCATTTTACCATCCGGTTTAGCAATAAAGATTCCTGCGAATGCAGATATTGTAGTTCAGTTTCATTACGCACCCGGCAGTAATGGATTGAGTGATAGTTCAAAGGTTAATTTATTTTATCAGGCTGGGGGATCTTTTATTCGCCCTGTTTTTTTTGATGCTCCGCTTAATCATCTGGATCCCGGAAGCTTAACCGAATGGCCGCTTACAATTCCTGCGAACACTGTAAAGACCTGTCATGAACATTTTAATGTTCCAATTGATTTATCAATTCTTGGTGTAGCACCGCACATGCACCTGATTGGTCAGCAGATTAATTCTTATGGCGTAACTCCTACGGGCGACACAATTCCTTTTATTTCTATTAATGATTGGGATTTTCACTGGCAGGGTGCGTATCAGTTCCGCAATGTTTTAAAAGTTCCAGCCGGCACTGTGCTTTATTCCGAAGCCACATATGATAACACAATTGCAAATCCTCAGAATCCAACCAACCCTCCACAGCTAGTCACAGCCGGTGAAAGCACTTTGGATGAAATGATGCTTACTTTTTTTGAATACACGATTTACTTTCCCGGAGATGAAAATATTGTGATTGATAATTCACCGTTGGTTAGCCTTGGTACAAATGATTTAGTAAACGCGAATGCAAATTCTTCTTTAAAGGTTTTCCCAAATCCCTCTGCTGACAAGATCATTGTCGAATTTAATCTTCCATCAAATGGAAATTACAAACTTGAAGTAAAAGATTTGTTGGGAAGAACGGTTAAAACCCTTTTTGAAAATAGACAGATGGTTGGCGGCGTCTATCGTTTTCAGTATTCTGTTGGCGGGTTGGTGCCTGGAAATTATTTTATTGAATTATGCGGTGAATCTCATTCAATAATTAAATTGATTGTAGCCAAGTAGTATCCCGAACTAATAATTTTTCCCGCAACAGAATTTATTTTCTTTGCGGGAATTTTTTTACAATCAATCTTTTTGTAAAATAGTTTTTCTGAATAAAACATTTCCCAAAAAACAATTAATCAACAACCTTTATTGTGGAGTTAAAATATGGATTTCTCGCAGGAATATTTTGTGTAATGTGGCGCTCGTTTGAGTACTACATGGGATGGCCAGACACAGAAACCGGAAGTTACAGCGGATATATTGGCATTCTTCTTATCGGATCAGGAGCTTATTTGTGTGTTCGCGAAGTTCGGGAGCTAAATGGTGGAGTTATCAGATTCGGAAAAGCTTTTTATACCGGAATGGTGTGTTCATTTATTGTTTGTATTATGATGGGGGCTCAGGCGTATGTCTATTACAAATATGTTGACCCGCAGCGCACCGAAAGAATGGTTCATATTTTTCATGATCAGGGGAAAAAAGAAAACAAATCTGAATCTGAAATAAAAAATGTTGAAGACAACGCGCGTTCATTTTATTCTCCGCTTGGACAGGTGCAATATGATTCGGGCAATACAATTATTGCGGGTATTTTTGTTTCACTTGTTGTGGCTGCTATTACCAGCATGAAAAAAAATGAAAGCTCGCGATAATTCTTGCTTGCGAAAAAATTAATCGGTTACTAAAAAAAAGAGAAGCCCCCTCTGAAAAATCAGAGAGGGCTTCATGGTTTGGGTTTGGTGCAATTTATCTTTCGATCATGAAACGCTGAACTGAAGAAATACTTCCGTTGCTTACTTCAAGAAGGTAGTAACCATTATCAAGATTAGAAAAGTCTTCATAGTATCGGTTCGCACCTTCATTAGCTGTAGTAGTTTCGCTATAAACTTTTCTGCCAAGCACATCATATACATTGATCATTACCGCTTCATTTGAAAGTGAATTGTAATCTACATTCAATTTATTAGAAGTCGGGCTCGGATAAACGCTTAATGTAGTTTCGCTTGGATTAACTTCAGTTGTTCCATCCTGCATAGTTCGGAAATTAGTAGCGCTTGTTGCAACAGTTAGTGTATAACAACTTGTAGAACTTGATCCGCTATAAGGATATACTTTGATCAAGTAGGTTCCAACTGTAGTTGTATTGTAAATAATAGTTTCGCTTGCTGTTCCGCTATTTTGAGATGTAACAAGCAGCGTGGTTCCTCTATAAAGTTTTACATCATAATCAAATGGAAGATTGGTAAGAGTTACTTTAATCTTAGAGGCTGTTGAGCTATTAGTGAAAGAGAACCAGTCAATATCTGAGGTCGTAGAAATTAAACCTGTAATACTTCCGTTATTAGAGATTGGTTTTGCAGTTCCTGATGTATTGTTCGATTCATAAATATCAGTGCATCCGCCGCCTGATGAGAGCGTGGTGAATGTTGCATTCGATGTAACTGAACCGCTTCCGCTTGAACAAACTGCCTGAACATTCCATTCATAATTTGTATTTGCGTTTAATCCAGTTAAGGATTTGCTATTTGTAGTTGAAGTTGTTTGAGTATAAGCAGGTGCACCAACTACTCTGTATTGAACATTGTAAGAATTTGCTCCGCTCACTGCACCCCATGAAAGAGTAGCCGCAGTAGTTGTAATACCGCTTGAGCTCAAACTAACTGGAGTTCCGCAGCTTCCACCTGTAACAGGCACGCAACCCTGAGAACTAACCATTGAAAATCGCGCACCACCAGAAACAAACAATGCATTTGAAACTGCAGCTTGTCCGGCAGTAAACATAAACATGCAGGCATCATCAGTATAATCCATGTAGTTCATATACATGTCGCTGGTATTGCTGCACGATGGGTTCGGGTAAGAAGGACATCCATAATTTTCATCTGCCTGATTAGGAGTATCGGCAATGCCATCAGATCCGGTGCAAGCAGTTCCATCATCACCCCATATGTGATACAACCCGGCCCAGTGGCCAATTTCGTGAGTGGCTGTTCTTCCAAGATTGTAAGGCGCTGCAGTGCCGGGATGCGCTACACTTCCAATTGTTCCGAAAGCAAATACAACTCCATCAGTAGCTGCAGAGCCACCAGGAAATTGAGCATAACCAAGAACACCTCCGCTTAAATTTCCAACCCAAATATTTAAGTAAGAAGATGATGGCCATGCATCCATGCCACCGCTGCTTGTGTGTTTGATATTATCGTTGGTTGAAAACGATGTGGTTGTTGTGGAGCGGCGCTCAACACCAGTTGTTGCATTGCCATTAGGGTCGCGAACAGCAAGGCAGAAGCGAAGGTTTGTAGCAGACTTTAATCCTGAAAAAATTGCAGGAGTGCCGGCAGCATCAGGATTTAGAAGAGCGAAGTCAAGGTTAAGCTGATCAATTTGATATTGGCACTGCGCATCAGAAATATTTTGTGCGGCTGTATTATAAACAACATGAAATACAACCGGAATAGTTACAAGCGCGCGGTCACCATCCGGATGTGCAGCAGCATAATCATAAGTGAACTGACGAATTTCATTCATTCGACCTTCCAGTGTTGGGTCGAGCTGTTTCAACCGGTCTAAGTTTTCCATTGTTCCGCAAACGCGGT
>DMRR01000101.1:0-165 GCA_003455275.1 Bacteroidota bacterium
CACTGAAAATCGTTCTTAAAAACACGGAGTCGCACAGATCTTCATGTGTAAAAAATATGAAGCATTTATTGCTGCGTGATTGCAGTGAGCTCATCAAATTTCTGCCTGAAGAAATAAAACCTAAATCTTTTGTTCCGGCGAAGCATCCGCTGGAAAAAAAACCAG
>DMRR01000101.1:502-12164 GCA_003455275.1 Bacteroidota bacterium
CCGGCCGCGATGAAATGCTCTGCTTTCCATATCAATCTTTCAATGCAGTGATTCAATTATTAAAAGAGGCAGCGAATTCAGATGATGTTTCAAATATTTTTATTTCACTCTATCGCACCGCACATCCATCTGCTGTTGCAGAACAATTAGTGGTTGCGGCACAAAACAAAAAAAATGTCATTGCCTTTCTTGAATTGAAGGCAAGTGAAAACGAAGAAGAAAATATTTTGCTCGCACAACGATTAGAAAAATCAGGAGTGAAAGTGTTGCGCATTTTTCCGGAAAAGAAAATTCACGCCAAAGCGATTTTGATCGAACGCAAATCCGGCGGAATAGTGGAACGGACATGCTTACTGAGCACCGGAAATTTTAACGAAAAGACTGCGGCACTTTATACAGATGTTGCGCTGATTTCTTCCGACGAAAAAATTACTGAGGATGTGGCTTCTTTTTTTGCCGCGCTTGAGCAGCAATCTCTCACAGGGTTTCAAACCTCGCAGGTAAAATTTTCTCCTCTTAATTTCAGAACAGAAATCACAGAACAAATTCAAAACTGCATACTGGCCGCCGCTAAAAACACACCGGCGAAAATCATTTTGAAACTAAACAACCTTGAAGATAAAAAAATAATTTCACATCTATATAAAGCCGCCGCTGCAGGTGTTACAGTTGAAATTATTGTCAGAAGCATATGTACCATGAAACCTGCGCCCAATATCCGAATCATCAGCATTGTAGATCACTTGCTTGAGCACTCGAGAATTTTTTCATTCAAGAGTTCCGACTCCGAAAATATTTTTATTTCCAGCGCCGACCTCATGTCGCGCAATCTTGATAAACGAATAGAATTTCTTTTACCTGTAAATAATGAATCGCATAAAAAGATGCTGAATGAAATTCTTCAATTGCATCTTCGTGATAATACCAGGGCACGGATAATTGACAAGAAACAGAAAAACAAATATGTGAGCGCAGCTGATGGCGAGGCGCCCATTCGCGCACAAGAAAAAATTGCAGAATATTTTTCTTCAATAAAAGAATCCTGAATACAAAATCTCTACTACTTGTTTGCACAATTATCACATTCAGTTATTTTCATTTTTTAAAAAATCATTTTAATGAATAGAATTTTTACAATTCTTGTTTCACTTTTCTTTTTGTTTCACTTCTGTAATTGCTATGCTCAGAATGGAGTAGTGACCGGAAGGATTACAGATGCTTCAACTGACGAAGTGCTGATGGGCGTTACAGTTGGCACCGGAAGTAGCGGAACAATGACTAATGATGCTGGACTTTATTCTCTTTCGCTTGCTTCAGGAATTCAAACACTGAAATTCTCATTTATCGGGTACACGGCAATTGAAAAACAAATTACAATAAAACCTGAAGACACAATTTACCTGAACATTGAACTCAATTCAACCGCTCAACAACTGGGAACAGTAGTGGTTAGCGGCAGCCGTTTTGAAAAAAAGATCTCGGAGGAGATTGTAAGCATGCAAGTGATCAAGCCGTCGTTTATTGAAAATACAAATTCTATTTCAATGGATGAAGCAGTGAACCGGACACCTGGCGTAAATATTATTGATGGCCAGGCAAACATCAGAGGTGGCAGCGGATATAGTTATGGAGCCGGAAGCCGGGTGCTGGTTTTGGTAGATGATGTGCCACAACTGGCAGCGGATGCTGGTGATGTGAAGTGGGAATTTCTTCCTGTTGAAAATCTGGATCAGGTAGAAATTATCAAAGGCGCCTCTTCAACTCTTTATGGTTCTTCTGCGCTCAATGGAGTGATTAATGTTCGCACGGCCTATCCAACTTCAGTTCCTAAAACCCAAATCAATTTTTACCAGGGAGTTTATCAAAACCCGCAACGACAGGAACTGGTATGGTGGGGAAACCATCAGCCATATTACACAGGAGGATATTTCAATCACTCACAAAAATTTGGGCAACTCGATTTTGTTACCGGCGGAAATATTTTTAATGAATCCAGTTTTCGCCAGGGCGAATACACCGAACGCGGAAGGTTCAATATCAATACCCGGTACAGGTTCAGGCATGTGGATGGATTATCAATGGGATTAAATATGAACTCGCTGCTTGCTCATACGGGAGCTTTTTTCGTTTGGATGAATGACTCACTTGGATATCAGCCTTTCGGTGGAATGGACAGCGCAACTACAAGTATTGTTGAAAATAATTATACCCGTTTCAACCTTGATCCATTTATCACATACTATAACAAGAACGGAAACCGTCATGCTTTTCACGGAAGATATTATCAAACCAAAACTCAATCTACCGGAGAGCGAAGCACTAATGCGCAATTGTTTTACGGAGAATATCAGTTTCAGAAATTTTTTAAGTTCGGACTAAACATTACAACCGGAGCTGTTGCAACTTATTCTAAAATTGATGCAGCACTCTATGGAATTCATGATGCAAACAATGAAGCAATATTTCTTCAATTAGATCAAAAGATTGGCAACCTTTCAGTCGTAGGAGGTGTGCGGTATGAAATGTTCCGGCTCGATACAATGCATGAAAATTCAAAACCTGTTTTCAGGGCAGGTGCTAACTACAAAATTTCAAAAGCTACTTACCTGCGGGCTTCGTATGGGCAGGGATTCCGATATCCTTCCATTGCAGAAAAATTTGTAAAGACCGCAATTGGTTCACTCTATGTTTATCCGAATCCTGATGTAACCGGCGAAACAGGATGGAGTGCTGAGTTTGGAATAAACCAGGGCTTCAAGATCAGCAAATGGCTGGGTTATATTGATCTCGCTGCATTCACTAACCGCTATCATGATTTTATCGAATTCAGCTTTGGCCAATGGGGGAAACCAAGTGATCCTTTTTTGGGAATAGGTTTTAAGAGTATCAATCTTGAAGATGCCATCATCAACGGAGGTGAAGCAGTTGTAATGGGAACCGGAAAAATTGGAAAGGTGAACATCAACCTGGTAATGGGTTACACTTATATCATGCCGGTAGATGTGAACGAAACGCATTATCAGGATAGTATTATTTCTGTGCACCCCGAATTAACCAGCGAGCAAATTGATTCAATGCACATGCTTGGCATACTTAAATACCGCTACCAGCACAATGCAAAATTTGACTTGGATGTTTCTTACAAAAATTTTTCGACTGGAGTAGATGTTCGTTACAATTCATTTATGGTAAACATTGATCAGATTTTTAATGTCGAGGCAATTCTTCCCGGTGTTAAGTCATATCGCCAGGAACATCACACGGGAGATTATATTATTGATTATCGCATCTCAATGCAGATAAATAAATACACCAAACTTTCGCTCATTACTAAAAACCTGCTGAACCGCGAATACACCGAGCGTCCGGCATTGATAGAGATGCCAAGAAATTTTTCATTACAGGTCGCTGTTAAATTTTAACTGTATAAAATTTCCGGACAGAAATAAGCGCTATTCCATAGAGCTCTATTTTTGATTTCATGACAGCGGTGATTCGATTTGTTGTTTGTTTCTTCCTCATTACTTATTCTCTGGCATGGGAAAATAAAATTTCTGACGAAAACTTACTTCGACCGCCACTGGATATCAATCTCTATGTTGCCGGCACATTCGGCGAGCCACGCGGCGATCACTTTCATACCGGCATTGATTTTTCTACGAGAGGAAAAACAGGGCTTGAAGTGAAAGCAGTGGCAGATGGTTATGTGTCGCGAATAAAAGTGCAGGCAGGCGGTTATGGTCATGCGCTTTACATCAGGCACCCGAATGGATTCATGAGCGTGTACGGGCACCTTTCAAAATATTGTGATGCAATCGAGGAGTATGTTCAACAAGCACAATTCACTCAACAAAAATTTGAGGTGGATCTGTATCCAGAAAAAGATTTGCTGAAAGTGAGTCAGGGTGACATTGTTGCTTACTCTGGCAACACAGGAACTTCCACTGCGCCTCACTTGCATTTTGAAATTCGAGATGCCAGCGGCGAATCATTTCCAATGAATCCATTGAAGTGGATTCATATTGAAGATCACAAATCGCCTGTGATAAATGGATTGATGATTTATCAATTCAATGCAGTTGAATGTTTGGCTGAAGGAAAATTATTTGCTGTTTCAAAAACCGGAGGCAGTTACACTACTGCTTCAACCATTGTGGTGAACAAAACGAAAACTGAAATCGGAATTCGGGCATTGGATTTTATGGATGCCAGCGACAGCGATGGCGACTTTGGAATTTATTCCATTCGCTCCACTATTGATGGAAAAGAGTTTTATGGTTTTTCACTCGACATGCTGGATTTTTCAGAAGGAAGATATGCGAATGCTCACATTGATTATCGCGAGAACAAGCAAAACGGAATTCAGGTTTACCGAAATTTTTTGCTGCCGGGAAACAAAGCAAGCATTTATGCAAATTGCCCAAACCGAGGCATCATCACGCTTTCAGACACGCTCACACACAACATTGAAATCACGGTCAAGGATTATGCGGGCAATGCTTCAGTGCTCAAATTCAAAATAAAAAAATCTTCTGCAGTAAATTCTTCTACAGAAAAACCGAAAGGAAGTTTTAATGAACTCTTCAGTTGGAATGCTGAAAACAATTTTGCGCTTGATAGTTTCAAAATAAAAATTCCATTTGGAGCCCTTTACCAGGACATGTATTTCTCACTAAAGAAAAAATCTTCTTCCGGCGGAAAAAATAAATCCGCCACTTACGCTTGCGGTGATCCTTACACACCACTTCACACAGATGCCACGATTGATATTCTTCCAAAAGCAATTCCTTCAAACCTGAAATCAAAAGCAGTAATCTGTTTTAGAAATTACAAAGGAAGTGTGAGTGGCAAGACAACAACCTGGAACGGAAATTTTCTGGAAACAAAAATTCGTGAGTTTGGAGATTTTTTTGTGATGCTTGATACAACCAAACCAACCATCACTGTTCTGAATCTCGCTGCGAACCAAACACTGACTGATGATAAGATTCGAGTAAAAATTTCTGACAACCTGAGCGGTGTCACTAAGTATGATGGCTATATTGATGGCGTGTGGGTGATTTTCGAACTCGATTACAAAACCAGTACGCTCACCTGGAATCGAAACGGAGTGCTCACCGGAGTCAAAGGAAAAAATTTTGCAACCGGGGAACATATTCTCAAACTTGTTGTTTCAGATGAAGTTGGGAATACAAACACCACCACTTTAAAATTCAAATTGTAATCAATGCTCGAAGCAGGAGATAAGGCGCCGGATTTTTCCGGTACCGATCAGAATGGAAATAAAATTTCTCTCAAAGATTTCAAAGGCAAAAAATTAATTCTCTATTTCTATCCGGAAGATGATACCCCGCTATGTACTGCCACAGCATGCAATCTCCGCGACAATTTCAGCGAACTGCGTAATCTCGGATTTGCGATTGTTGGTGTAAGTGCTGATGACAAGAATTCTCACAAATCATTTGCAGAAAAATTTTCCCTTCCGTTTTCTCTCATCGCTGATACTGATAAAAAAGTTTTACTTGCCTACGAAGCGTGGGGAGAAAAAAATATGTATGGAAATATTTTCATGGGTATAATTCGAAAAACCTATATCATTGATGAACACGGAACCATTCTTAAAATTATAAAGAAGGTAAAATCCGATTCACATGCTGAGCAAATCCTGGGATAGTTGAGCAAGCTTTAATTCCCGCTCAGAATTTTTTGAGATCGAATCACACATTTCAGTTTACAATTGCAATAACAAATACAAAAAAACAATCCTGCATGAAAAAAAATCTACTACTCACTTTTATTTCAGCGAGCATTCTGTGTTTTGCGCTCACATTAATTACCTCTGAAAGTTCCACACATCCTACAAACCCAGACTGGGGTTATACAGGTGCACCACTTAATTCATCATTTGAGAATACTTGCGGAAAATCAACTTGCCACAATTATTCCACCGCGAATTTTACCGGAACGCTCTCCGTTTCTGCTGACTCACAGTATTACAATCCCGGAAACACTTACACCATAACTGTTTCAATTGATGAAACCGGAATCAACAAATTTGGTTTTGAAATTTGTTGCCTTGATGCTTCAAATGTTAAAGCAGGAACTGCTTCATTAATCAACACCGCGATTACATCTAATAACACCACTGTCAATAACCGGTGGTATGTTGGGCATCATTCAGCAAATTCTACCAAAGTGTGGCAATTCAATTGGACTGCACCTTCTACCAATGTTGGCGATGTTACTTTTTACGCAACCGGAGTTTGCGCAAATGGCGATGGACATGATACAGGCGATCATGTTGGGAAAACTACCTTTGTTTTCTCTCCCAATCCATTCAATGGTGTAGCGGATGTGGAAGCAAATGGATCTTCATTGTTGATTCAAAATCCGGTTAGCGATAAAATCTTGGTGAGTTTTAAAAATGCGGTTGCTGGAAAATCAACTGTGCAATTGTTTGATTCAAACGGAAAATTGGTTTCTGTTTTAATGAATGAAAATCAGAATACAGGAATTGAAACCAGGTCATTTGATAAACCTGCTGCTTCTGGAATTTATTTCCTTGATTACACTCATGGAAATTTTCATGAAGTGAAAAAAGTAGTAGTGCTTTAATTTTCATCATGCTCATAAAATAAAAAAATCCTGTTCAGGATAAAAACTGAACAGGATTTTTTTATGCTTTAAGGTGAAGCAAAACACTACTTCATCGCTTTCACCTTCTTTGCCAGTCCTGATTTCAGGTTGGCTGCTTTGTTTTTGTGAATTACATTTTTCTTGGCAAGCTTATCAATCTTGCTGAAAGCTTCAGACAATTGCTTGGTTGCTTCAGCTTTATTTGTGCTCAGGCGAATTTCTTTAATGCTAGTGCGGGTAACCTTTGTTGCAGCACGATTTTGCAATCTGCGTTTTTTTGATTGGCGATCTGCTTTCTTAGCGTTTCTTGTATTTGGCATTCAGTTATTTTTATGGGAGCGCAAATATAGACGCAGAGGTTAATGGGCAAAATGAAGAGCAACTACCAATTATATGAATACTGCAATGTAAAACCTCTTGGGGCATCAAATTTTCCGATACGGATTGCATAATTTGTATTCAAAAAATTATTAATCAGAATCGAAACTTTACCATAAGATTTTGACTGGAAGGAGAATCGAAAATCAAATACCCAATCTCCGTTAATATGGGTCTCACGATAATTTTTTACTCCGGGAATAAAAATATTGAAATAGAAATCAATGTTATCCATGCGGCTGTAATACTTACCGCTGGTTCCGATTGAAAATTCCCTCCAAGAAAAATCTGAATCAAATTTCAGAATATGTCGGTTGCGGTATCGAAGCAATCCTGAAATAAAAGCGCTGTCAGGTTTACCAAATCCTTTCGCAACATTGAGCATAAATTTTTTGGGATTGCGAAGAGAAGAATCTGCATTCAGATCAACAGGATAAGAATATGAATATCCTGCATCTGCATTCCATTTCACCGCGCCGGTATTTTTTTTCATGCCGATTTCCAATTCAGTTCCGGCAATGCGGGCTTCATTTACATTGAGCGATTTGAAACCCAGGCCAATCAATGGATCGGTTGGTTTTCCCCACTGCCCGAATGTAAACTCAAGCATGTTGTGATAACCTTCCAGAAAAACTGCCCAATCAGTGTATCCGGAAAGTTTTTCGTTGCCGGCTTTTTTCCTTACACCAATTTCGGCGCTCCATCCTTTTTCAGGCAGCAGGGTTGGATTTGGATAAATATGAATATCGCCAAGCGAATAATTTACAAATCGCTCAGCCGGACTTGGAAAACGAAAACCCTGTCCGTATGATGAACGAAAAAATATTTTTTTATCAGGAGAATAATTTATTCCGAAACGGCCAACCGGGCGTGAATTTTCTGTCATGGTATCGAGCCTGAAGGTCTCATATCTGCCGCCTGCTTCCAACCGAATTTTTTTCCAGTTTTTTTCGAACTGAAAGAATGCAGCACCGAAATTGCCAATGTGTGTTCCCTGCAAACCATCATCATGGAAGAAAAAAATATTGCCGCTTAATCCACCGCTCACCATCCACGATGAAAAATCTTTTTGAATAAAATAATCGCCGCTGAAAAGGTGTGTGGTAGGCAGCCATATTTTACCGCTTATTTGGTTAGTATGATAATACTGAAGATGAACGCTATGTTTAATTCCACTCTTACTGAAATAAGTTAAATAAGGAGCAACTGTCGTGAAGAATTCTTTCAAATCAATAAGGGTGGTTGTTCCATTCAGCGGATGATAAGCTCCCGATGAATCATTGGACCAAAACATAAAAGTTGAAGTATGCTGTATTAACGCGGTTGCATTCACGCCAAAGGTCAGGTGATCATTTGGGCGGAAACGATATTTAAAATGTTCACGCGTGCGTCGCGCAAAATCGCCCTGCAACCAGCTTTGATAATACTGACCGTACGCATCAAAAACAAAATCACTTTTACCGATTTTTCTTTTGTGAACAAAGTATGCACCGGTGGCGAACGGTGTCTTATCTCCACTTACGATTTTGAAAGATGGAATGCTGCCATCATATCTTGTTACATAACCACTACAATTTGTTTCTTCTTTTTTAGTTGGAAAAGCAGTATGAATACTTACTATTCCATTTAATGCAGATGACCCGTACTGAACAGATGATGCACCTTTCACTATCTCAATACGGTCAATATTTTCAATTGGAATAAAATTCCATTTTATGTCATTGCGATCAGAGGTAAGGAGGGGAACATCATCTACAACTATCATAACCCTGCTTCCGGAACCATATGCATATCCTGAACCGCCGCGAATGGCGGCCTGACCATCCACTACAATTATTCCGGAAACTTGATCAAGAGCCTGGGCTGCATCCTGAATATTTTTTTGTTGCAATTCTTTTTGAGGAATATTGCTCATGCTGACTATTTGTTCAGCCAGTGGCCGGCTGTAGCGATTTGCGCCTACCACCACTTCACTTAATGCCTGTTCATGCTGATGCAAGGAAATATTTATTGGATTCAATTGGCCGGTCACATGAATTGCGATTGAAGTATCGCCCCAACCGAGATAAGAAAATTTTATTTCATAATCTCCGGCGGTAAGTGGTAGTTGAAAATTTCCATTCAGGTCTGTAAAGGTTCCAATATATTTTTCAGTTGAAACAGTTACGCCGGTAAGCGGCTCCATGCTTTTGGCATCGGTGACTTTTCCCTTCACATATATAATTTGAGATTGGGCAAGAGATAATTTCAGAATGCAAATAAGTGTAATAAGCAATAACCGAAACAGCGATTTTTTCATTCAGAAAAATTACGGAGCGAAATATAATTTTCGGTTTACAATGAGTTCTGCAGAACAAATTAACAAGGGAGCAGCTTGACAATTCAACTTTGCAAATACTCCAACAAAAATGGATTGCTTCTGCGTTCTCTTCCGATAGTTGTGGTGTTGCCGTGCCCCGGGAAAACTCTTACATCATCATCAAGAGTCATAAATTTTTGAACGATGCTTTGCATCAGGTCTTCGTAATTGCTGTTGGGAAAATCATAGCGGCCAATGCTTCCTTCGAATAGCACATCGCCGGCAATTAATGTTTTGGTTTCATGATGGTAAAATGAAATTTCGCCCGGAGCATGGCCTGGAGTGAAAAAAATTTTTAATTCAGTTGTTCCGAATTTTATTACATCTGTTTCATCAATAAGTTTATCAGGCTCAGGAGAAGGTATCACCATGAATCCATAATTTTTTCCAATAGCTGGAGCGGCGTGCAAAATCACCAGGTCTTTTTCATGCATCATGAACGGAATGTTGTAAGTGCTTTTCACAAAGGCATTTCCAAGCATGTGATCAATGTGTGCGTGTGTGTTGAGTAGCAAAACCGGTTTTAGTTTTTGCGAATCAATAAAGCGGGTGAGTTCATTTCGTTCCGAATCATCAAAACATCCGGGGTCAATTATGACACACTCTTTTGTTTCATCATAAAGCAAATAAGTATTTTCCTGAAATGGATTAAAGGTGAAAGAATGAATGTTCATTGGCGCAAATGAAATTCAGTGCGTCGATAAATCAGAATTACAATTGCAATGCAACTGTATTTTCGCCCGCGCATGTGGCACAATCTTGCTAAGTCAATTTTAAAATATCGATTATGGTTGTTGATTATCGTAGCGGCTGTAACGGGTTTCATGGGCTATAAAGCAAAAGACATTCAACTTACTTATTCCTTCGCAAAAGTTATCCCGGTTGATCATCCAAAATATATTGACTACATGCACTTCCAGGAAAAATTTGGAGAGGATGGCAATGTGATGGTGCTTGGTGTGCTGCCCGGAAATCTTTTTGATTTTTATTTCTTCCAATCATGGTACCGGTTCACGGATAGCCTGAAAGCAATTGACGGAGTTGAAAATGTATTGAGTATTTGTAAAAGTTATATAGCAAGTAAAGACACATCAACAGGAAAACTATCTATCACCCCGGTATTTCCGAATGTTCCCAAGTCAAGCCATGAACTGGACAGTTTGAAAGAAATTTTTCTTTCTCTTCCTTTTTATGAAGGTAAAATTTATGAGCCGGAAACAGGCGCCACTCTCGTGGCCGTGAGAATCAGTAAGGCGAAACTGGATAGTAAGGACCGGATAAAAGTTGTAAATGAAATCAAAAGACTAGGCAACAACTTCACACTGAAAACCGGAAAAGAAATTCACTACAGCGGGCTCCCGATGATCCGCACCGTGATGGCTACACAGGTAGCGGATGAATTAAATTTATTTCTTCTGCTGGCGGCATTGATAACAGGATTGGTATTGCTGATTCTTCTTCGTTCATTGTATGCAGTTGTTTTTTCGTTGCTTGTAGTTGGAATCTCTGTAGTTTGGACGCTCGGCACCATTGTTTTGTTGGGTTATAAAATCACTTTGCTTACCGGATTGATTCCTCCGCTGGTAGTGGTTATCGGAATCACCAATTGCGTTTACTTGTTAAACAAGTATCACATCGAATTCAGAAAGTCGGGCGATAAGTTGAAGGCACTCGAATTGGTAACAGAAAAAATCGGGCTCGCCACGCTCTTTACAAACCTGACTGCTGCTATTGGTTTCGGAGTTTTTTATTTTACCAGCAGCAGTGTTTTAAAAGAGTTCGGTCTTGTAGCCGGATTAAATATCTCTGGCATTTTCCTTATTTCAGTTGTAATTATTCCCTGTGTGTTTTCTTACCTCCCGGTTCCTAAAACTGCACAACTCAAATATCTGGAACACAAATTCCTTAACCGGATTCTCGATACCTTTAAATTTTGGGTCACCAATTACCGGAAACAGATTTATATCATCACTGCTCTTATAGTAGTAATATCAGCTATTGGAATGTCTCGGATCACCGCCACGGGTTTTATTGTGGATGACATTCCGCATAACGACAAGCTTTATACTGATTTAAAATTTTTTGAATCACATTTTAAAGGCGTGATGCCTTTCGACATTCTCATTGAGGGAAAAGAAAAAAATGCAATCAAGAAGTCGAACACGCTAAAAAAAATTGATCAGCTACAAGATACACTCGCAACTTATCCTGAATTTTCGAAACCACTTAGCATAGTTGAAGCGATAAAATTTATTAACCAGGCAAATGCCGGAGGAGATAAATCACAAT
>DMRR01000239.1 GCA_003455275.1 Bacteroidota bacterium
CAATTTTTTATTTTCCTGAAAAAAAAATCCCGATCGATAATTTCCTCGGTGAAAGAAAGTAAGCGCACAGTGATTTTTGATTTCGGATTATAGTAACCTGTACCGATAAACTTTTTTCGGCAATCGAAAACAGAAACTATTTCACCAGGAATAATTCCGCTTTCATTGTTTTGAATTTCATTGTCAAAAATCCAAGGGTGGCCTTGAAAGTTCCGCTCACCTCTCCCCTTCTCTAAAAATATTTTCTTCATAATTTATAAAACATAATTTCTGAAAAACTATTCAATCATTGAATGAAATATAGGTTTTAAGCTTTTCAATTTCTGCTGATGTAAACGAATCGGTCTTTTTTAATTCATCTATGGAAGAATAGGCGCCATGTTGTAACCGATAACTGATAATAATTTTTGCCTGCTTCTGGTTGATATATGGATGCGCATTCAGCTGATCAAAATCAGCAGTATTAATGTTAATTTTTTTGATAGTATAATTTGGAGACAAATTCAGAAAAGACTTAATAGAGTCAAAAGTTTCAGGTTTCATTCCATATACTTCAGAAATTTGTGATACAGAATAAAAACCTCCGAGAGCATTTCTGTATTTAATAATTTTAGAAGCTAGAAAGGAACCTATACCTTTTAACTGAATCCATTGAATAGAATCTGCGCTATTAATGTCTAAGTAAATTGGATTAATCGGTTTTTGCGAATCAAATTTTTTCTTTTCCCCAAATGAATGATTTGGAATCACTATGTAGTCTTTTAAACGATTAAAATCATTTTCATCAAGCGTATAAATTTTTTTGAAATCAGCGGTTGAAAAAAATTTGCCTCCTTTTGCTCTATAGTTTAAAATGCTTTTAACAACATTTGGTTTTAAACCTAACTTCTGAAAATCAGTTTCAGTTGCAGTATTGGGATCAAACTGAAAAAGCAAACTCACATCAGTTTGAGCAGAATTTACAAGTTCACTTGGTTCTGAGGATTCTTCATTTACATGCACTTCAGAAAAATTGTTTTTCTCCTTAACATTTTTTCTCTGAGCATAATACTCGGCCACCTCTTTATTGAATGATGTGATATCAGGTTCAGAATCTCCTTTAAAAAACAGAAAAATTTTTGATGAAAAAAATAAGAGGAATAATAAGACGCAGAGAAATGTAATTAGCCTTCGTCTGCCATCATGCCCCGGAGTAAAGTAGCTTTTAAAATTATTTTTAAGTGAGTTGAATAATGTTCGCATAAAAAAAGCTCTCCGGGAAATCCCGGAGAGCTTTAGGTTACATTTAAAATAAATGTTACTTAGTAATTACAATTTTCTGATAAGAAACAAAATCACCTCGTCTGATACAAACAGTATAAAGTCCGTCTTCAGCATTTGGCAAATGAATAACGGTATTTAGTTTTCCTTCATCGAGTGAGAACTGATTTGAATAAACTTCCTGTCCAAGTACATTGAGAATTTGTACTGAAGCTGGGTCATTCAAAAAGTCATATGCTTCCAGATTGAGATTAAAGTTTCCATCATTTGGGTTCGGGAATAAAACAACATCTACCATTTGACTAACTACTTCATCAGGCATTTCTTCTAATCTGCAACCTGCAACACTAATATGAGTTAAAGGAGTAAATCGAAGAGTTCCGCATGAATCAGTTATTGCCAAACGATAGCCACCTGTAACGGTTACAAGATAAGTCATATTGGTTGCTCCGTTAATTGGTGTTGTACCATGAACCCACTGATAGTTAAGGTTCGGATCATTTACATCAGATCCAAGTAAAACTGTTCCACCTGTACATGCACCAATAGTCAGGTGTGGGTTCGGGAAATTAATAAGTAGGTACATGACTGAATCTTTTGAATAACATCCTCCTCCCAAAGTATCAGTTACCCTAACCTTGTATTTATAGTTTCCGGAATAAATCGGAGTGTATGTATTCCCAACAATGCCTGGAAGTAATACAGTGTTTCTTCTCCATTTATAGGTATAACCAGGATCATACGGTGTGCTCAAAGTAATAGGTTGATTAAAGCAAGCATTCACTTGAGGTCCGGATGGAGTGATATCAGCAACCGGATATTCAACAACAGTGGTCTCAGTATCATTAATGCAACCAAATAATGAATAGACAATATCATAAGGTCCGCCTACACCTGCTACTGATGGATTAAATATGTTTCCACTTACGCCAGGTCCGCTGAAAGTACCTCCTGCGGTTACAGGAGTTAATGTAACTGAAGTAACAGTTGGGCAATATCTTGCATTCAATGTTCCAAATGCAGGATTAACAGGCCCAAGATCGGTTAATTCAATAGTCGTGATACCAGGTGAAAAATAACCATCTAGTTGAAGGTAGTAAGTATTTCCCGGAGTTAAGCAGTTGTATTCGAAATAAGAAGAAAACAATACTCCGTTGTGCAAAATGTAATCAGGGTCATCATCATTCGCAATGAGCAATGTTGCAAGGCCACTATTAATATCATTGCAATTTGATGCTTCATAAAGAGCTAACTGCGTATCGAATCCCGGAGACTGAACTGCAATTCTACCCGAAGGAGGAGCAACAATTGTAAACCACAATGTATTGTTAAGATCAGGATTGCACCAGGAATTGACACAATCAAATCCACTTGGGGCTGGCTCACCAACATCTACTGTTGCTTGCAAAGTATTGTATGGGCCATTACTTCCAACACTTAGCGGAAGAGCACCGCAAGGTCCATCGTTAGGAGGCGGAGGTGGAACATCATAAACACAAATTGTAAAACCAGTTGTAGCTGGTAATTGAAATCCTGCATCGTAAACCCTGATATAATAGGTTTGACCAACAGTTAATCCAGAAACGATTTGTGATTCAGTTGAGCCGCCACCAAAAGAATTATTTATGCAGGCAATATTATTTCCTCCACATGCATCAAGCACTTCGTAAACAGGGTCAAAACTTGCAGAGCCTGTAACCTCTACAATTGCACTTGCACTTGTTGCTACCCATTTATACCAAACATCATCTTCAGCATATGCAAAAAATGCACATGATGGTCCGGTTTGAATTATTGCACCAGCAACATCTCCACTCGTTGGATTACAAGTGGCATTTTGAGTAATTAAAATAGCACTATCGCAAACATCATTGCTTACTGTAATAGGTGGGTTTGGTGCGCATACATAAGTAATGTAATCATTCTTTCCGCTACCGCATGGATAACCTGTAAAAGTACTTGGGGCAATAAAATATACCCATGTACCTGCCGCCAGATATCCAGTCAAACCAATCGAGTCACACTCATTGAATGATAGAACTAAATCAGTAAATGTGCTAATACCAGCGCAATCAGCTGTAGTAGGCGCACCTGCAAATGGTCCGATATACCCCATGAGTCCAGGGAAGGAAGTTTTTGCTGTCATTGTATAAATTCCAGGAGTAGAAACTGTGAAAAGGAACCAATCTGTATCTCTGATAAAGCCATCGGCCCATGCTGATCCGCAAATAGTGTCACCACAATTTATTGGTTGATAAAATTCAGTTCCGGCTGCCATATTACATCCACCATTTACATCATCGCCGCATGCTTCTCCCTCAGGTACATAGCTTGGCGAACAGGTTATGCAAGGCGCCGAACAGGTTACACTCATTTCAAAGGAACCAGTATCTGCTGGTCCAAAACCATTGACTAAAATATAATAGTTAACTCCTACCTGGCTTGAAAAGAAAGTTTGTGATTGGAGGCCACAGAAGTCATCGTTTCCATTAACGCATGTTAGGCTGCCGCAGCTTCCTGAATAAACATTAATTTTTGAATCATAAAAAGTGTTGTTACAAAGAGAAAGTGTAACAATTGATCCATCACCAACCATTGTATACCAAACACCAGGTGCTACCGGTTGGGTGCCACAAAATCCAGCAATGTCATTGAGAGCGCCAGTAGTCGTTCCAGTTATTGTATCGCCACAACTAACAGAAATTGCATTGACACAATCGTCGTTTGGAAGAATAGATGGTGGCGCATCAAATACACATATATCAAATGTTGTGGTAACAGGTGTTCCCAAATACCAATCATAAACACGGATGTAATAAGTACTTCCAGCTGTTAATCCTCCTAAGGTTTGTGATTCTGTACCACCAGTAAAAGTATTATCAATACAAGAAAGTAGATTTCCACCACATGCATCATACAACTCAACCACAGGATCAAAACTTGAAGATCCGGTGACTTGAATAACTGCAGCCGAGCTGGTAGCAACGAACTTATACCACAAATCATCATCACCATAACCTCCTGTGCAACCAGGTCCTGATTGAATAAAAGCTCCGGTAACATCTCCCGTTGTTGGAACGCATGTAGCATTTTGAGTTAATAAAATTGCTCCGCCGCAATCGTCATTTACAACTGTTACAGGAGGATTAGGAGCGCATACATAGGTCAGATAATTATTATAGCCACTTCCGCACGGATATCCATAAAAGGTAAAAGGAGCAACGAAATATATCCAGGTGCCTGCACTTAAGTATGCAGTTAAGCTTAATGAGTCACACTCGTTAGAATTAGTAGTTACATCTGTAAAACTGGTGATTGGACATGCGGCATTTGGTCCAATATATCCCATGATAGCCGGGAACTGACTCTTTGCAAATATTGTATAAACGCCAGGTGTAGTTACTGTAAAAGTATACCAGTCTGTATCGCGTGTACCGTTATCTGCCCAACCGGTTCCGCAAATTGTATCGCCGCAGTTAATTGGTTCAAAATAAGGGATTGCCATATTGCAGCCTCCATTCACATCTGCACCACAAGCCTCACCTTCGGCAATTGAAGAAAGAGGGCAATCAAAGCATAAAGTTGTCCAGAGAACTGAATTAACAAATCCGCTAGAATCTGATGCACTGCAGTAGGAAATAACTTGAAACTCATAAGTAGTTGCTTCAGTTAATCCGGAAAGAGATAAAGTTGTCATAGGAGCCGGAACAACAGTTGGTGTCGCCCAACTTGAAACAGTGGGAGGATCAATTGTTCTTTTATATCTCACCGAATATGAGATTGCAGAAGCATCACCTGTCCAGTTGAGATCCGCTGTGCTGGTAGTAATATATGTAACATTTAGAGAGGTCGGGAATAAGCAACTTGGAGCCGGCTGAACATTTACAGAATAATCTTCTGATTCTCCAAAGAACGAAGCATTTTCGTT
>DMRR01000233.1:0-2728 GCA_003455275.1 Bacteroidota bacterium
TATTGATGCGGCCTTATATTCAAACGACCAAGTATAAAGGAACCGGTTATTATTTCTATGATTTGAATGCAAAGGCGAACTATACTTTTTCAGATAAGGACAGAATTTTTCTGAGTGGTTATTTCGGCCGTGATGTTTTTACTTTCAAGAATAAGGAAATTGAATTTGCTATTCCCTGGGGAAATTCAACCGCTACTGTCAGGTGGAATCATTTATTCAACAATAAACTTTTCATGAATGTTAACTCAGTGTATAACGATTACAATTTTGAATTCGATGCAACTCAACAAGACTTCAACATAAAATTTTATAGCGGGATCAGGGATTACAATTTGAAGACAGATTTCAATTACTACGCTCACATTAAGCATGAAATCAAATTCGGAATGGATTACACCTATCACATTTTCACTCCAAGCAATATAACCGGCAGCAGTGGCGATGTTGAATTTGATCCAAGCCGGATTGAAAAAAAATATGGACAAGAAGCCGGGGTCTATCTTCAGGACAAGTACACAGTGAATAAAAAACTTGAACTCAATGGCGGAATCAGGGCATCTTATTTTGAAGCATTGGGGCCTTATAAAAAAATTCTATACAACTACAGCGGATTCCCAAGCGATAGCATAGTGTATGGAAAAAATGAACACATTAAATCGTATCATGGTATTGAACCCCGCTTGCTTTTTAAATATTCAATTGGACAGCATTCAAGTATTAAGGGCAGTTTCAATCTTAGCAAGCAATACATACATCTGGTTGCAAGCAATGGAACCACGCTTCCAACTGATATCTGGGTGCCGAGTTCCGGAAAAGTAAAACCCCAAATTGGGTATCAATATTCGGTTGGGTTCTTTCGCAATTTTTTGAATGATAAACTGGAAACTTCAGTTGAGATTTATTACAAGGACTTGCGAAACCAAATTGAATACAAGGAAGGATATACACCCTCGCCAAACGAAGACCTGGAAGAATCATTTGTATTTGGCACCGGTAATTCGAAAGGAGTTGAACTCTATATCAACAAGGCTAGTGGCAGGTTCACTGGCTGGATTTCATATACTCTTTCATTTACAAACAGAGTTTTTACTGACTTGAATGATGGAAAAACTTTTCCATACCGATATGACCGCCGACATAATATTTCAGTGGTTGCATCTTATAAACTAAATGAGCATTGGACGCTCGCGGCCGTTTTTGTGTATCAAACAGGAATTGCATATACACTTCCCGTCGGAAAATATTTTATAGAGAGTAGCATTATTACTGAGTATGGTGATGTAAATGGTTATCGAATGGCTCCATACAATCGAGCAGATTTATCTCTCACCTTCGAGGGCAGAAAAAGAAAATTTATTCGAGATGGGTGGAATTTCAGTATTTATAATGTTTACAGCCGCCAGAACCCATACTTTATTTACAATAGTTATGACGGGGAATTCCTGAATGATCCGGTCATCACTGTTCAGGCAAAGCAAGTAAGCTTATTTCCAATCATTCCATCAGTTACCTGGAATTTTAAATTCTGATTTGTTATGAAAATAAAATATTTAGCTCTTCTTTCCCTGTCCACGGCATGTGCTATAATTTTTTCTTCGTGTGAAAAAAATATTTCAATTAACCTGCCGCAGCCGGAGGAAAAACTTGTTGTTGAAGGCAGGATTGAATCAGGAAGTTTTCCGTTGATCATACTTACGAAAAATTCTCCCTTCTACACTTCATTCAAAACCTCTGATTTGTCTTCCTATTTTGTTCATAATGCAGTTGTAAAAGTTTCAAATGGAACTGATACCATTTCCTGCACTGAATTTTCTCTCGATACAATGGGTGTTACCATTAGTGCTTATGTTGGGTTAGGTATGATCGGCGAAGTTGGCAAAACTTACAACCTCTGGATTGATGCTCCTGATGGAAAACATGTCAGCGCGGTTACAACCATTCCTAATAAAATTCCGCTTGACAGCATTTGGGTAACTTATAATGATAAACCGGATTCCGCTGATTTAGTCAGACTCATTTGCCGTTTCACTGACCCGCCCCAGCTTGGACAGTATGTACGATATTTTACCAAGGTCAATTCAGATGATTATGAACCCGGACTAAATTCCGTTTTCGATGATGCAATAATCAATGGTCAGACTTTTGATTTCCCGCTCGATCGTGGATATAACCGAAATGACTCAATTGATTTTAACAGCTATGGATACTTTCACAAGGGAGATACAATAACTGTAAAGTGGTGTAACATTGATTATCCTCACTTCGATTTTTGGCGAACACTTGAGTTCGAACTTGGAGGCCAGGGAAGCCCGTTTTCTTCTCCGGTAAAAATTAATTCGAACATTGAAGGAGGATTAGGAATATGGGGTGGTTATGCAGTAAATCTGAAAACTTTAGTTGTACCTCAATAAGTAGGGACACAACTTTTTTTAGCGAAACAAAAATTAATTTGGATTGTAATGGTGTTTTGAAATAAAAAGAAAAGGCCAAAATTCTTTCTTTTTAGGTCAATCTTTTAAAAAAACAATACAATGCAAACGACTTTGCTCTACAAAGTCAAACTGCTATTTCTATCGATTTTATTCCTCGCCGGAGGAAGCCGTTTCCTTTATGCCCAGACTTATATAATGACCAATGGTGGGTCAATTTCTACATGCTCAGGAACATTTCTGGACCCGGGAGGAAATTCAAACTATACCAATAACCTGAACTGCACTTATACCATTTG
>DMRR01000233.1:3104-3536 GCA_003455275.1 Bacteroidota bacterium
CTTCAGTTGTGAATGCACAAATCTGTTCTGGAAATTCTTACACACTTCCGAATGGATCGACAGTAACCGCAGCAGGAACTTACACTACAACATTAACTTCAATCAGTGGATGTGATTCAGTGATTACAACAAATCTCTCTGTGAATTCTGTTCTCACTTCAACAGTGAACGCTCAAATCTGTTCAGGTTCGAATTATGTTTTACCGAATGGAACTTCAGTAAGCGCAGCGGGAACTTACACAACAACTCTTACAAGTGCGAGTGGATGCGATTCAATCATCACGACAAATCTTTCAGTGAATCCTGTGTTGACTTCAACTGTGAATGCTCAAATCTGTTCGGGAAATAATTACACACTTCCGAATGGAACTTCAGTGAGCGCAGCAGGAACTTATACAACAACTCTCACGAGTGCGAGTGGATGCGATTCAA
>DMRR01000185.1:0-617 GCA_003455275.1 Bacteroidota bacterium
GAGTAATCTTCCATTGTGGGTGAAGCGATGTTCACTCCATATTGAAACACTATCAAATCATAATTGCGCACTTGTTGAAACTGCTTCCACACACTTTGCTTCACACCGCTGAGATGAATGCCCGATGAACCGCGCAGCGAGTAGTTGTCAATGAAAATTCCTTTCTGCGATTCGAAACTCAATCCATAAACAAACAGCGTATCGTTCGGAACAAATTTTATTTGAATGGAATGAACCGGAAGATTTTGATTCAGATCGAGCTTCGAAATTTTTGAACCCGCAGTCAGAAATATTTTTTTGAAAGAAGAAGACCCGTTGAGCGAATACAAAATGTAATCGCCGGAATCAGCGCGACTGTAGTAGAGCGAAATATTGTAGAGCGTGTCCAACCCTTTCAGCGAACTTTTCACCGAAGAATACTTCACCCAGCTTGCTTCGCCGGCAGCAGTGGCAGAATCAGTGCCGCGCGAAATTTTTCGCGGCATGTAAACCTGACCATAAGGTCCGTAAGGAACTTTGTGCTTCACTGAATCGGTGAGCGAAAAAGTTTTCCATGAATCAGCAAAAGTCCAGTTGATGGTTTGCCGGAAACCCGGAACATGCGTGGTGATGGGAAC
>DMRR01000185.1:953-7499 GCA_003455275.1 Bacteroidota bacterium
ATGATGTCGCCTTCAATCAGCGAATCACCAAACCATGCAATGCGCACTTTTGTTTTGTCGCCCTTCTGAACACTTTGAATTTTTGTGAAAAGATTTTTCCAACTGAATGAAGTGTCGGATTCATATCGCTCAAGCAACAAAACATTTTCTTTTTTCGCGAGCGAATCTTTTGCGGGAGGTTGCGGCGGAATAATTTTTCTTACAATTTTTTTCTCTGCTTTCTTTTCCTTCAGATCACTGAAGAGATCAATTTTTTTGGTAGAAAATTTTCCGAGTGTGAAATCAGTTTTCAGAAATGAAAGCGCAGAAAGTAGGAGCACAACATAAAGCACCAGCCGGAACGACGGCTGAATCTGATTTTCGGATGACATATTTTTTTTGGGGGCGGTCAAAAATATTCAATGCGCGTGTGAGAGAAATATTTTTTTCAAGAAAGAAAAATTGAGTGTCTGAATACAATGGAACGCTCCCGAAACAAGTTCGGGACAGGAGATTCCGCTGATTGTTATGATTTATTATGATAGCCGCAAACCACAGAGTTTCTCGGAGTGAATACAACACTGAGTTACTCTGAGTAATACTCCGTGTGACTCAGTGGTTGATTTTATTCCTTAATAAATTTCTCAACCTGCAAGCTGCCATCCTTCATCCGCACTTTTATAAAATAAACTCCGGCGGGCAGGGAGTGCATTCATGCAATAGCAAATTTAGAAATGGGAAACCAATTCGTCTATACTATCCATTTTTAGTTCACTGATTATTTCAGTTCAACTCCTTCTTCAAAAACATTCCTGTAAAACTGTTTTTGTTCTTCGCAACTTCTTCGGGAGTTCCTTCGCACACAATGGTGCCGCCGCGGTGCCCGCCGTCGGGCCCAAGGTCAATGATGTGGTCCGCAAGTTTTATTACATCCATGTTGTGCTCAATCACGAGCACGGTGTTGCCTTTGTCGGTGAGCTTGCTCAGCACTTCCATCAGCACGCGCACATCTTCGAAGTGAAGCCCAGTGGTAGGTTCATCTAAAATGTAAAAAGTGTTGCCCGTATCTTTTTTCGAAAGCTCGGTGCTGAGTTTCACTCGCTGTGCCTCGCCACCGCTGAGTGTGGTTGCCTGCTGACCGAGATGTATGTAACCAAGACCAACATCCTGCATCGTTTTTATTTTGCGGTGAATGCGATGCATGTTTTCAAAAAACACTACGGCTTCGTCCACCGTCATCTCCAGCACATCGCTGATAGATTTTCCTCGGTAGCGCACTTCCAGCGTTTCGCGGTTGTAGCGCTTGCCAAGGCAGCGCTCGCACGGCACATACACATCGGGAAGAAAATTCATTTCGATGGTGCGCATGCCCGCGCCTTCACACACTTCGCATCTGCCGCCTTTTACATTGAAAGAAAATCTGCCAGGTTTGTAACCGCGGATTTTTGCTTCAGGAAGTTGCGCAAACAAATCGCGAATCTCCGTGAACACACCAATGTAAGTAGCAGGATTGCTGCGCGGTGTTCTTCCGATTGGTGATTGATCTATCTCAATCACTTTGTCAATTTCCTTCAGCCCCTCAATCTTAGAGTGAGGCATCGGCTTCATCTTGGAGTGATAAGAGTAATTGCTGAGAATGGGATAGAGCGTTTCGTTGATGAGCGTGCTCTTGCCGCTTCCGCTCACGCCTGTAACACAGATTAATTTTCCGAGAGGAAAACTGACGGTGACATTTTTCAGGTTGTTGCCGGTGGCACCGAGGAGAGAAAGAAATTTTCCGTTGCCTTCTCTTCTTTTCTTCGGAACAGAAATAATTTTTTTTCCGCTGAGAAAATCTGCGGTCTCTGATTTCTGTGCGAGAAATTCTTTCACCGAACCTTCAGCAACAATTTTTCCACCATGCACTCCCGCACGCGGACCAATATCAATGATGTGGTCTGCCGCGAGCATGATGTCTTTGTCGTGTTCAACAACTATCACCGTGTTATCAAGCTCCGATAAATTTTTGAGAGAAGAAATCAATCGCTGGTTGTCGCGCTGATGAAGCCCGATGCTCGGCTCATCGAGAATGTAGGTGATGCCTGTGAGCTTGGAACCAATTTGCGTAGCAAGCCGGATGCGCTGCGATTCACCGCCGCTCATGCTTCGCGCCGGGCGATCGAGTGAGAGATAATCCAATCCGACATCAAGTAAAAATTTTAAGCGCGCACGAATTTCTTTCAGCACATCGCGCGCAATTGTTTTTTGCTTCTCGCTGATTCTGTCTTCCAGTCCGGTGAACCATTGATAGAGTTCTCCGATTCCGAGCGAAGAAAGCTGCGCAATGTTTTTGTCGTCAATCTTGAAGAAGAGCGATTCTTTTTTCAGTCGTGCTCCGTTGCAATCAGGGCAACGCGATGTTTCCATAAACTCCTCCGCCCAGCGGCGCAGCGCATCAGAAGTTGTATCGCGGAACAAGCGCTTGATCATGTTCACCACTCCTTCGAAAGTGGTGGTGTAGCCGAAAGGTTCTGCATCATCGAAATTCAGATTCACTTCCGTTTTTTCTTCAGCCGAACCATAGAGAATATGATTCATCGCCACTTTCGGAATCTGGTAAATCGGAGTTTCGAAATTGAATTTGTATTTATCGGCGAGTGAGCGCAACTGCACATACATAAAATTCTCGCGAGGCTCACCAATTGGTTTTATTCCTCCTGCGTTAATGGTTTTTGTTTCATCAGGAATCACCGCCTTCCAGTTGATCTGATAAATGAAGCCAAGTCCCTTGCACTGCGGACATGCACCATACGGCGAGTTGAACGAAAAAGTATTTGGCGATGGCTCCTCGTAACTGATTCCGGTGAGCGGGTCCATCAGCGAAATACTGTAGTGATAAATTTTCTCATTGTCCTTCACCTGCACGATCAGTAATCCTTTTCCAATCTTCAATGCTGTATCAACTGATTTGCGAAGCCGCTCTGCTGATTCATCATACATGCTGATCCGGTCTATCACCAGTTCAATATCATGAACCACATAACGGTCCACCTGCATTTTTTCTTTGAGTTCCTTTACTTCACCATCCACGCGAACCTTTGTGTAACCCTGCTTGCGCAACTGTTCAAACAATTCGCGGTAGTGTCCTTTGCGACCGCGCACCACAGGGGCAAGCAAAATGATTTGCTCTTCCTTAAACTGATTTTTAATTCGCTCAATGATTTCATCCATGCTCATCTTCTTCATGGGCATTCCGTTCTCGTAAGAGAATGCTTCGGATGCGCGCGCGAAAAGCAATCGCATGAAATCATATACTTCAGTTACTGTTCCAACTGTAGAGCGCGGATTTTTTCCAACTGTTTTTTGTTCAATAGAAATCACGGGACTCAATCCGTTGATGCTGTCTACATCCGGGCGCTCCATATCACCAATGAACTGACGCGCATAAGCAGAAAAACTTTCCATGTAGCGGCGCTGACCTTCAGCGTAAATGGTATCGAATGCAAGTGAAGATTTTCCGCTGCCGCTGATTCCTGTTATCACCACGAGTTTGTTGCGCGGAATACTGACATCAATATTTTTCAGGTTGTGAACGCGGGCGCCGATCACATCAAGTGTTTCAGTATCTGATGAACCAGATATTTTTTCCTTGCTCATAAAATGGGTGCGCAAAGAAAGCGGTTGGTCAGACGACCAACAACGAATAGCAAAGGATTTGTTTTAAAATTATTCGAGCTTGAATTCAACCGGAAAATAAACCCGCGACTTTACAGGAATGCCCTGTTGTAACGCAGGCATCCAGGTAGGCATGTGACTGGCAAGATAAATTGCTTCGGCATCGCATTGCTCATTGATTGAATTGAAAACTTTTATGTCGTTGATACGGCCCAGTTCATCCACTTCAAAGTTGAGCCAAACAGTTCCGGAGATTTTCAGTTTTCGGGCATCTTCAGGATACACCATATTCAGCCTGAAATATTCTTTCAAACCCTTTCCGCCGGCCGGGTAGTGTGCAGGAATAAAAAGCGATTTATTCTGTGGATCATAATCAAAGTTTGTATCGAAAGGATCATTCTCTTTTCCTGCCGCTGCATAAGGAACTTCTGTTTTATCGTAATTGAGGTAGTGCCATGTTTCTACTTTTTTATCTTCGAGATACATGCCATAACATTTTTTATTTCCATCAATATTCAAGTAGGCTGCATAATCATTCAACGATCCCTTTGACCAATGTTCCGAAGAAAACAATTGGCCATAAGGATAATACCTCTGTAACATCCCGCTTCCGAATTTGAAATCGCCGCTCGACAATTCATTTCCATAAATATCCCATTGACCAATCAACTTATAAGGTGTGCCATTTTGATAAATCATTTTCATATACGGGTTTCCTGTTTCATGAAATGAATAAAAAGTGTCGACTATTCCTCCGTAATGAAATTTAGCTATGTAAAGAGGAAATCCATATTGCGAAAACCCTGTCCACACGCTGTCTGCCATGCCGTCTTTGAAATAGAGAATGGCTCGCGTTTGAGAAAGTGAATCTAAATATTCCCACCTTCCATCTTTCAATCCGTTTTTATAGTGACCTCGAAACATAAGTGCACCATCGAGGTTAAAGAAATACCAATCGCCGGTTTTCATGCCATGATCCAATGTTCCGTTTTCGGTTACCACATCATAATAATATCGCAGGTAGTTTGCAGGCTTGGTGGTGTCATTGTCAGGATATACCAGGCTTTCTGTAATTGGGGTTGGGCGCATGATACTATCCGGGTTATAGGGCGTTTGCGCCTTTGATGAGAGCGGGAAAAAATGAAAAGTGAAAAGTGAAATGCAGAGAAAAAATTTTCTCACTGTAAAAAATTTATTCAACATAGTTAAGTTCTTTTCCAAAAGTTTCTTCAATTAAGTAGGTTGCAAGGAATGATAGCAAGATTACTACACCGCCAATAATAATTGCTGATTGCATAATGTTCGATGAGGCGGACATACTTTGCCACATTGTAGTCATGATGGCTGCGGCTCCGCGCACAAAGTTTGGAACCGTGGTAGTGATCGTGCTTCGGATGTTGGTGCCGAACTGTTCTGATGCAACGGTGACAAACACTCCCCAGTATCCCTGCGAAATTCCCATCAGGAAAATGAAAAGATAAAAAACTGAAGCGCTTGCATTAAAACAATAGAAATACCCAACTGTGAAAAGCAAGAGTGTGATGAGCGAAATGTTCAGCGATTTTTTTCTTGAGTGCAGAATCTGCCCGAGCATTCCGGTTACGATGCTGCCGATTGCTGCACCCACATAATGAATCAGCACTGCCTTGCTCGGAGCAATGGTTCCCTGCACATTCATGTAAGTTGCGAACTCGCTTGCGTAGGAAATTAAAATTCCAATCACAAACCAAACGGGCAAGCCAACGAGTATGCAGAGAAAAAATTTGTATGCCTGTTTTCCCTTGGTAAACACGCCGAGGAAATTTCCGCGAGAGACATTCTGTTCTTTCACGCTGTGATACATTCCGGATTCATGAATGTAAATACGAAGAACAAGCAACATCAATCCGAGAATTCCGCCGAGCCAGTAAGTTTCGCGCCATCCCCATTCTGAAATCAAGTAAGCGAGCACAGTGCCGCACAAGCCGACGCCTGCAACAATCATGGTTCCGTAGCCCCGCGTTTCCTTGCTCATGGTTTCAGTCACGAGAGTAATTCCCAAACCAAGTTCTCCCGCCAAACCGAAACCGGCAATGAATCGCAGCCACTGATATTGTTCAACTGTTTGCACAAAACCATTTGCAATGTTTGCGAGTGAGTAAATCAAAATCGTGAGAAAGAGCGCCGTCATTCTTCCTTTTTTATCACCAAGAATTCCCCACACAATTCCGCCGCAGAGCATGCCGACCATTTGATAATTGAAAAGATGAATTCCGATTTGTTTCATCTGTTCTGCCGGAACACCAATGTCTTTCAAACTCGGATTGCGGACGAGGATATATAAAATCAAATCATAAATATCAACGAAGTAACCAAGCGCCGCAACGATTACAGCGATGTTGAAGATTTTGTGGGTTGTGTTACTCAAGAAAAAGTTATTCGTTTATCGTTATCAGTTATTAGTAAATACAGGCAACTTTAATTTCATAAGAAGATTAATCATAGTGCCTTGCTCGGAAACAGAAGATTGCAGTTTCCAGTTTTTGAGGGAAGCAATTTTTACTGCCGTAGAAATATTTTTTTCTTCTACACTTGAAAAACTTTTTCCTGATTTGAAAGCCGCAGTAAAATTTTCAGGCATCATCCAGTTGCGGAAATAAATCTGGTGGTTCAAAGCAATTTCGTTTGATGTTTCGAGCACAAGTTTGAATCTTGAAACAGTTTGTTCGCTCTCGCTATTCAATTGCAGCAAAAGAAAAACAAGACGATGATAGCTTTTGAAATCGAGCATCGCCTGTTCAGGAATTCGTTTGTCCCACTCTTGCTCGGTAAATTTTTTATTCAGAAGAATTTCTGAGAAGAACAGGAGGTGCTCCTTCAAATTGCAAAGTGATTCAGTATAGACAACAACTTCAATTTCTTTTTCGGGAGAAG
>DMRR01000250.1:0-7721 GCA_003455275.1 Bacteroidota bacterium
GAAGATGGCTTCATGCGGACAACTGTTGAAATCAACTCGTGAGCATTGTCGCGAATCTTTTCTTTTGTAAATGATATGCGTCCGATCGAAGCGTGAATTATGCCTTGCTTGTCAACACGGAATGCAATTTTACCACCTTTCACTTCCTTAACAGCATCAGCAACATTTTCAGTTACTGTCCCAGATTTAGGGTTCGGCATGAGGTTGCGCGGCCCGAGAATTTTACCAAGCTTTGCTATTTTAGGCATTACAGATGGTGTAGCAATTACCACATCAATATCTGCCCAGCCCTTTTCGATTTTTTCAACAAACTCTGCGAGACCTGCATAGTCAGCACCGGCGCCTGTTGCTTCTGATTCCTTATCTGGGTTGCAGAGAACCAATACTCGTTTTGTTTTTCCGGTTCCGTGAGGAAGAGCAACTGTGCCGCGGATACTCTGGTCAGCTTTGCGCGGATCAATTCCGAGACGAATATGTATATCAACAGAAGCATCAAACTTTGGAGTTGAAACTTCTTTCAATAATGCAGATGCTTGCTCAAGCGTGTAAACCACACCTTCCTTCACCTTGGCATTCGCTGCCTTTCTCTTTTTTGTAACTGGCACTTTGATTAAAATTTAGAGGAGGGTAAAATTTTTGGGAGGGCAAAAATAGAAACCCAATCCACATTGCAAAATACAGAGCAGAAATTATTTAGGACAGTTTTTGATTACAATAAATTATACAAGCTTATTATCTATAAAACTTTCTAAATGATAATCTTTTTTGGCTAAACATCTTGGGAGATAAAATGGACCATTAAAAGTTGAGAAATTATTTTCAAAAAATAAATGGTGATTAAAGGGCATAATTTTATAAATCTTCATCGCCTCACACTTTTAGCCGAAGAATCATTATTTCTTCTTTCAATTACATTCGCGCCCGCCCAAAAACCAGTTCGGGACAAGTAAAAAAAAGTATAATGGAATTCACGACTTCTGAAAATCTTCAGCTCATCACTCAATCTGTCCGCGACTTTGCGGAAAAACATATTCGTCCGCATGTAATGGAGTGGGATGAATCGCAGCAATTCCCGAAAGATTTATTCCACCAGATGGGTGAACATGGTTTCCTTGGTGTGCTGGTGCCGGAAGAATATGGCGGTGCCGGTCTTGGTTACTTCGAATATATTTCTGTGGTGAGTGAGATTGCAAAAGTTTGCGGCTCCATAGGGCTTTCTGTTGCAGCGCATAATTCACTTTGCACAGGGCACATTATGTATTTCGGAAATGAAGAGCAGAAGAAAAAGTATTTGCCAAAGCTGGCAACAGGAAAATGGATTGGCGCCTGGGGATTAACAGAGCCCAACACAGGAAGCGACGCCATGAACATGAAATGTGTAGCAAAGCGTGATGGTAATGACTGGGTTATTAACGGAACCAAGTGCTGGATCACTCATGGCAACAGCAGCGATGCGATGGTGGTAATTGCCCGCACTGGCGATGTACGCGACAGTCATGGTATGACTGCCTTTGTTGTAGAGCGGGGAACACCGGGATTGAGTGCAGGTAAAAAGGAAAACAAACTGGGAATGCGCGCTTCAGAAACGACTGAAGTGATTTTTGACAACTGCCGGATTCCTTCTGAAAATATGCTCGGGAAAGAAGGAGAAGGATTTATCCAGGCGATGAAAGTTCTCGATGGCGGAAGAATTTCGATTGCCTCACTCGCGCTAGGAATCGCAAAGGGCGCTTATGAAGCAAGTATAAAATATTCGAAGGAGCGCCACCAGTTCGATAAACCAATTTCGCATTTCCAGGGAATTGCTTTCAAGATTGCAGATATGAAATCTCAAATTGAAGCAGCTGAAATACTCACCCTGCAAGCTGCTGATATGAAAAACCGCGGAGAGAAAATGACGAAGGAAGCCGCCATGGCAAAATATTATGCAAGTGAAGTAGCAGTGAAAGTTTCAACTGATGCAGTTCAGATTTTCGGCGGATATGGTTATACAAAAGATTTTCCTGTAGAAAAATTTTACCGCGACTCAAAGCTTTGCACAATTGGAGAAGGAACAAGTGAAATTCAGAAGTTGGTGATCGCAAGAGAGGTTTTGAAACATTGATTATTTTTTCTTCAATACTTCCAACGCTTTCAATACATCCATGTCAGTTTGATTGATGAGTTTATAGTAATAATTGTCATCATACAAAATTTTTGCACTCAGCATTTCAAGTTTTTTTCCAAGCAGGTTTTTTTGTTCGATTGAAAGTTTTTCTACCGAATAATCAAGAAGTTTTTCTGCAACTGTAAAATCCTGTACGGAGAAAACACGATTGTAATTTATTGCAAACTGATATCCTGCTTCCTGGATCCTGTAATTACTCAATCCTGAAATGGAGAAATTTATTTCGGCTGTATCAATTGGAACGAACTGATCAGGCATAATTCCGCCTCCGCCATAAACAACCCTTCCGGAAACAGTGTAATACCGTGTTGTGTCAGTGATTTTGATGCTGTCTTTATTCGTGAGTTCTCCCTTTGTAAATCGGTTCAACATTTCGTGATAATAGTTTTCCTGGCCATCGCTGTATGATTTCTGAATGCAGCGCCCGGAAGGTGTATAATATCTAGCAACCGTTATGCGTAGCCCGCTGCTATCACTCAGCATGTATTGTTCCTGCACCAATCCTTTTCCAAAACTTCTTCTGCCCACAATGGTTGCGCGGTCATAGTCCTGCAGAGCACCTGCAAATATTTCGCTTGCACTTGCACTCTCTTCATCTATGAGCACACACATTTCTCCTTTCTCAAAAAGGCCGGGTTTGCTTTCATAATAATCCTGACGCGGATAAACTCTTCCCTTGGTATACACAACTAATTTTTTTTCATCAAGAAATTCATCCACCATCTGCACTGCGATGTCAAGTACTCCGCCGCCGTTTCCACGCAGGTCAAAAATTAGTTTTTTCATGCCCAAAGAATTCAGTTTCTCCAATGAACGATGCAAATCATCAGCAACTGTTTCGCTGAATCGCTCAACTTTGATATAGCCAATATTTTGATCAATCATATACGATGAAACTATGCTTGACACCAAAACTTTTCCGCGAGTGATTTCGAAATACTTTATTTCCTTTTGTCCGCGACGCTTTACTCCCACTTTCACTTTTGTTCCGCCTTCGCCTCTAAGTTTGGATCTGAGTCTTTCTTCCGAATAATTTTTTCCGGCTACCAGCGAATCATCTATACTCACCAGCTTATCGCCTTTTGTTATTCCCACCAGTTTTGACGGGCCACCATCCAGTACACTCACAACAGTAGCTGTATCAAAGACTTCAAAAAATTCTAATCCTATTCCGTCGAAGCTTCCCTTGATCTGGTTGTTGACATCACTCAATTCTGGTTTTGGAATATAAATGCTGTGCGGATCCAGTTGCTGGAGCAGCGCTTCAATCCCTTTTTCATTAAGTGAACTGATGTCAATGGTGTCAACATATTTAGCAGAGATATATGCGAGCGCTTCATCAATCGGGCTCATGTTTTTACTGCTGCCTAGTTTGGGTTGAGAGGAAAGAAGAACTCCCATTTGAATTCCCATGGCGAGCACTACCGCAAATGCAAGCGGCATCCATATCGTGAATTTACTTTTCAAGCGTGCAAAGAAATACAGTAAGCAGTTCGAAGCAAAGCGAATATCCCGATGAAAATCGCGATGACAGTTGGCAGAATTTTTTTTCTAAAAGTTTTCTCCTTTCACTTTTCTTCTTTCACCCAAAATCATCAATGCACCTTTTACTTTTGCGGTGATGCAAAAAACAACTGAAGAAAATAGCCGCTACAATCAATTAGAGCAAATGAGCGTTCATGATCTGCTCTCCAATATAAATCGTGAAGACAAAACGGTGGCCGAAGCGGTGCAGAAATCCATTCCCCAAATTGAATCTTTAGTGAATCATATTATTCCGAAAATGAAAAATGGCGGAAGAATATTTTATCTCGGAAGTGGCACCAGCGGACGATTGGGAATTGTAGATGCTTCCGAATGCCCTCCAACTTTTGGTGTGGAACACGGATTAGTAAATGGAATAATTGCCGGCGGCGATGCAGCTATTCGAAAAGCGCAAGAGTTTGCAGAAGATGATCCAAATCAGGGATGGAAAGATTTACAATCTTATAGTGTGAATGAAAATGACACGGTAATTGGAATTTCAGCCAGTGGAACCACCCCTTATGTGATTGGTGCGTTGCAGCAATGCAGGAATAATAAAATTCAAACAGGAGGAATCACTTGTAATTTGAATTCACCGCTTGCTTCAGCTTGCGATTTCCCGGTTGAGGTAGTTGTGGGCCCTGAATTTGTAACCGGTAGCACCAGAATGAAAGCAGGAACTGCACAGAAACTTGTTCTCAATATGATTTCAACTTCAGTAATGATTCAGTTGGGAAAAGTGCTCGATAACAAAATGGTAGACATGCAGCTCACCAATGAAAAACTGATTGAACGCGGTGCTAAAATGCTGATGCGGCAATTCGCATGGGATTATAAAAGAGCGAGAGGAATATTGCTTGAATTCGGAAGTGTGAGGAAAGTGATGGAGATGCACAAACGCAAGATTTAAGATTTATGATTTTAGATTTTAGAATATTTATGATTGAAGATTTTTGTATTGCTAATAACTAACAACGATTCTACTAATAACTGATACAGCTTGCACGATATAGAACCATATTACAACTGGAAAGATATCTACACTTCTGAAGAAGATAAGCGGTCACCATTCTTTCATCGGACTTACAGTGAGTTTGAATACTCAAACAAGATTTACAATTTCTACATACACCCTCAGTGGGATGAGTTTGGCTCTTCAACTTTGTTTATGAAAATTCTTTTTGCAGATTATGAAAATCGCTTTGCCGTGATCGAATTGATTGGTGAGTGGAATGATGCACTAAGCAATGACATCATGATTCTGAAGCGCGAAGTAATTGATGTGTTTATTGAAAATGGAATCAACCGCTTCATACTGATTGGAGAAAATGTTTTGAACTTTCATGCTTCAGATGATTGCTATTATGAAGAATGGTATGAAGATATTTCAGAAGAAGGCGGATGGATTGCTGCTGTGAATTTCCGCGAGCATGTATATGAGGAAATGCACCGAGTTCACCTCGAGCATTTCATTTATATGGGTGAAAAATTTTCTGAAATCAATTGGAGAATTGTGAAACCGCAGTTCCTCCCGGAACTTATTGAAGGAATCCTTCTGAAAAGGCTTGGCTGATTTTTTTTTCTTACATGACTTTAATATCTAATTCCTCATACGGTGAATTATTACTGATGTATTCAGGCACCAGCTGCTTCAGCTTCGCAACAATTGCATGATTGTTTTGCTTATCAAAGAGAGAAATCAATTCTCTTATTTCATCTTCAACTTGTTCGAATTCATACTCGCGCACTTTTGCAATCAGGATTTTTGTGTGATGTGTTGGAATAGTATTCTCAGCATTCGCCAGCAACTCTTCAAATAATTTTTCTCCCGGGCGCAGACCGGTGAATTCAATCTTAATGTCTTTGTTCAACTGAAGTCCGCTTAACTGAATCATCTTCTTCGCAAGGTCAATAATCTTAACCGGCTCGCCCATATCGAAAATAAAAATCTCTCCTCCATTTCCCATTGCGCCTGCTTCCAAAACCAATTGACATGCTTCTGGAATAGTCATAAAGAATCTTGTAATCTCCGGATGAGTAACGGTGAGCGGCCCACCTGATTCTATCTGCTGACGAAAACGCGGAAGTACAGAGCCATTCGATCCAAGAACATTTCCGAACCTGGTGGTGATAAAGCGAGTCGGATTCTCTCTTGCTTCTTTTTTTATTTTCATATCAAGCGACTGCACATAAATTTCTGCAACACGCTTGCTTGCTCCCATCACATTGGTTGGGTTTACAGCTTTATCAGTGCTTACAAGAACAAAAACTTCAACTCCATATTTCACTGAAAGGTCCGCAGCATTTTTTGTTCCCAGCACATTGGTAAGTATGCTTTCCGAAGGATTATTTTCCATAAGCGGAACATGCTTGTATGCAGCCGCGTGAAAAACCAATTCCGGTTTCAGAACTTTGAACACTTTTTCAAGGCGCTCATATACCCGCACATCTCCCAGCACAATTTCATATCGCAGTTCAGGAAAATCATGTTGCAGCTCAAGGTCGAGTTCGTGCAGTGGGCTTTCCGCCTGATCAAAACAGATCAGCAACTCAGGATGAAAGTGTGCAAGCTGCCGAACAATTTCCTGACCAATGGAGCCTGCGGCACCTGTAACGAGAATTCTTTTTCCGCGCGTTTGTTTTTCAATGCTCTCTTTGTTTAGCTCAATGGGATCCCGTTCCAGAATATCTTCAATGCGAATGGATCGAATCTGATTAACGCTAAGTTCTCCGTTAATCCATTTTGTAGCCGGTGGAACGGTCAGCACCTTCACATCATACTTAAGGCAAGTATTAATTACTTTATTTTTTTCTGAAGCACTTACTCTTGTATCACTCAGAATCAGCAATTCAGCTTCGCCGGTTGCCAAAAGTTTATCCAGGTCGCGGTCGGTATTATACACACTCACGCCTTCAATTTTAGAAGTGTGTCGCGCCGGATTGCGGTCAATAAATGCAACTACATCATAATTTTTCTTGCGGTCTTGTTCCAGCGTTCGTTTGGTAATTACTCCGTTTTCATCCGCACCATAAATAATCACAGTAGTTTTTGGTTTCTTGCTTTTCACCACTTCTTCATAAATAGTTTTCACTGCAATGCGATACGCTGCAAGCAAAAACATACTGATGAAATAATCAATCAGCAGAATTGAAAACGGAACTAAATAGTGCGGCTGAAATTGTTCGACAATAAAATTGAGAATCCCCAGTGTAGAAGTGCAAAGTGTTACTGAAATAAAAATCCGCTGCGCATCTTCCGAACTCGTGTATTTAATCATACCTGCATATGTGCGGAAGAGCAAAAAGAAAACAAATCGGAAAGCGAACAGCGAAACGACAGCCCTTGGTATCAGCGAAATTTCTGCATCCGGAATTTTAAAATTGAAACGAAGAAGGTAAGCAAGAATGATCGATACAATTACTACCAGGCAATCCACCGCCATTACTGCCCAGTGAGTCCAGAGAGATTTTATATTGTAATTGCGGAACACGAAAGCAAACTTAACTTTCATTGTGATTTTTTTCAGAAGGGGAAAATTCATTTTTTAACTTCCAATTACATTCGCCATTCTATGGAAAATTTCAAACACAAAACACCAATACAAGTCCGTTTCAAAGACACGGATATGATGGGTCATGTAAACAATGCGGCTTACGCTACTTATGTAGAATATGCCCGGCTTCAGTATTTCAAAGATGTAGTGAGTGATGGTGTTGACTGGAGCAAGCAGGAAGGATTAATACTTGCAAAACTCGAATTGAATTTCCGTGCTCCACTTTTCTTTGGTGAAATTGTTTCTGTTTACACCCGGTGTTCCCGAATTGGTAAATCAAGTTTTGACCTCGAATGGAAAATTGTCCGCGAAAAAAATTCTAAAGAAGAAACTGCGGCTGAAGGAAGTGCGGTTTTGGTGTGTTATGATTATGCAACCGGGAAATCTGTTCCGCTTTCTGAAGAAAGAAAAAAGAAACTGATTGCATATGAGAATATGAATTAAACTATGATCTACATCTTATGTCTGTATCATAA
>DMRR01000250.1:8044-8303 GCA_003455275.1 Bacteroidota bacterium
TTCGATATTCACAATAGGTTTTGGATTTCAAAAAAAATTTTATAATGAAAAGATTCATCCCTCATCCCTCACCCATCTTCTTTCTCTTATTTCTTTTCACCTTTCACTTTTCACCAAACACTTCAGTTGCCCAAGACATTGACATTTCGAACGGAAATGTTTTTGATGGCGAACCATACATTGCCGTGAATCCAACAAACACACAGAACATGGTGATTGCCTGGATGGGTTTTGTTTTCAATTCAGGAACCGGACTCAC
>DMRR01000263.1:0-1548 GCA_003455275.1 Bacteroidota bacterium
TATTCATTCCGTTACATAGGAAGTATGGTTGCGGACTTTCATAGAAACATGATTCAGGGCGGCATTTATATGTATCCACCTGTTGCTCCTTCTAATAAAGGAAAGCTGCGGTTGTTATTCGAGTGCAATCCGTTAGCTTTTATAGCAGAACAAGCTGGCGGAAAAGCATCAAATGGCGAAATAAGTATTCTTGAAGTTGAACCAACTGAACTCCACCATCGTGTACCAATTTATGTTGGTTCCGGAGAAATGGTGGACAAAGCAGAAGAGATGCTTCGCAAAGCCAAAATGGCCGAGAAGGCTCCTGTTTAATTATTTGAGATTCGTAGTCTCTTCATTTTTCCCATACATGACATTGCTTTGTTTTCGGATTGATTCTTTGTGTATGTAATCAAAAATTTTCAGAGCAATATCTTCCGAAATATTTTTTTCAGAAGCAAGAAACTTTACTCGATTCACAATGTCGTTCCATCGCTCGGGTTGGTAGATCGCTATTTCATTTTCTTTTTTGAACAAACCAATCTTCTCGGCATAAGTCATTCGCTCGGCAATTGTTTCTAGAATGTGTTCATCTAGTTTGTCAATTATGGTTCTGAGCTCTTCCAGGGAAGAGTAAGCGGGTTCATCATTCACTGTTCTTTTCCGGTAAACCAATTTTGCGAGTAGCTCACCAAATTGTGCAGGAGTGATTTGTTGTTGAGCATCACTCAAAGCAGCATCCGGATTCGGATGTACTTCAATCATCAATCCATCAAAGTTCAGGTCAAGTGCTTTTTGTGAAAGAGACAGAAGCAATTCTCTTTTGCCACCAATATGACTGGGGTCACACAAAACAGGAAGCCCTGGATATCGGCGTTTCAGCTCAATTGGAATTTCCCATAGTGGTTTATTACGATATTTACTTTTATCATAAGAAGAAAATCCGCGATGAATTGTAGCTACTCGTGTAATTCCATTATTATAAAACCGCTCAATGCCGCCAATCCATAAATCTAAATCGGGGTTCACCGGATTTTTTACAATCACTGGAATATTTATTCCGCGAAGTGAATCGGCAATGCTTTGCACTGCAAATGGACTCACCATGGTGCGAGCTCCAATCCACAACACATCAATTCCATATTTTAGTGCCAGGTCAACATGATGCGGATAAGCAACCTCAACTGTCAATGGAAAACCAACTTCCGCTTTCATTTCTTTCAACCACTTTAATGCATCTTCTCCAAAACCTTCAAAACTATTTGGACGCGTTCTAGGTTTCCAAACACCAGCACGAAACAAATGGACAGAAGAAAATTTCTTCAACTCACGGGCAACATAAAAAATCTGTTCAGGGCTTTCCGCTGCACAAGGTCCTGAAATAAGAAAAGGATATCCGCTATTGATTTCCCAATTTGAAAACAAATCAAAATTCATTGAAGCAAAAGTAATCTTCGAATGACTTGAATCAGTTTTGTTGGAAAATGCTCCTGTTATATTTGTCGCGTTCATGGAGCCAAATACAATATCATTCGACAACACTGAAGTTGCTTTTGCATATAAATCAGA
>DMRR01000263.1:1906-9518 GCA_003455275.1 Bacteroidota bacterium
TTACACCGCTGGCATTCAAACTTCGTTTACCAATAAAATCAATTGTGAAGCAGACGATCTATGCTCACTTCTGCGGAGGAGAAACATTAGAAGAATCACTGAAAACTGTTGCAAAACTTGGAAAGTATAAAGTGGGAACAATTCTCGACTATGGAGTGGAAGGAAAAGAAACAGATGAAGATTTCGATCGCGGTTGTGATGAATTTGTTCGGGCAATAAAATTTTCAGCAAACAATCCTGATATTCCTTTCATCAGTTTGAAGGTCACAGGGCTTGCAAAATTTTCTATACTTGAAAAAATAAATGATGAAAAAAAATTAGAAGAAGATGAATTGGTAGAATGGAACCGTGTAAAAGGAAGAATGCACCGCATTTGTAAAGCCGCTTACGACAACGGAAAATCCATAATGATAGATGCAGAGGAATCATGGATTCAAAAACCTGTAGATGATCTTGCCGAAGAGATGAGTCGTTTTTACAATAAGGAAAACGCTGTTGTATATAACACGATTCAACTTTACAGAACTGACCGCTTAGAATTTTTGATCAAAAGTTTTGATCGCGCGCAATCTCAAAATTTTCTGCTGGCTGTAAAGCTGGTTCGTGGCGCATATATGGAGAAGGAAAGAGCCCGGGCAGTTAAAATGAATTATCAATCGCCAATTCAACCTGATAAAAAACAATGCGATATAGATTATGATCAGGCGGTTGATTTTTGTTTATCACGAATTGAAAATATTGCATTTTGCCTTGCATCTCACAACGAAAAAAGCAATTTGCGTGCAGCTAATTTTCTTCTTGAAAAAAATGTTCCTGCAAATCATCCTCATATCATGTTCTCACAATTATTAGGCATGAGCGATCATATTTCTTTTGTTCTGGCACATGAAGGATTTAATGTTTCAAAGTATGTTCCGTACGGACCGGTGAAGGATGTGGTGCCTTATCTGATGCGGAGAGCGCAGGAGAATACTTCGGTTAGCGGTCAAATGAGCCGTGAACTCAGCTTGCTTAGAAAGGAAATCAGAAGAAGGAAAACACTTTCATAAAAAAAAAGGCAACTTAAAATTTAAGTTGCCTTTTAAATTAATTCAGTTAAGATTAGGCGTCTGCAGTTTTCTCGCCTTTCTTCTGCTTCTTAACTGTGATTTTCAGCTTTTCTTTTTCTTTAGAATCTGTATCCACCATTACAATATCTCCTGCCGCAACGGCTGAATTGAGTATCTCCTCTGCAAGAGGATCTTCAAGATATTTTTGAATAGCGCGATGCAAAGGCCGGGCTCCATATTTTTCATCATAGCCATGCTCTGCAAGAAAATCTTTAGCAGCGTTTGTTAACTCTAATGTGAATCCTAGATGAGCAACTCGTGCATACACATCCTTCATTGTTATATCAATTATAGAGTGTATGTGCTCCTTTGTCAATGAGTTGAATACAATCACATCATCAATTCTGTTGAGGAACTCAGGAGCGAAAGTGCGCTTCAAAGCATTCTCAATTACAGTTTTGGTGTGTGTATCGGCACTGTCTTTTTTAGCTGTAGTTGAGAAACCAATTCCGGTCCCGAAATCTTTTAGCTGTCGCGCTCCAATATTTGAAGTCATAATAATAAGTGTATTCTTAAAATCAATCTTTCTTCCGAGGCCATCAGTTAGAATTCCATCATCGAGCACCTGAAGCAAAACACTGTAAACATCGGGGTGGGCTTTTTCAATTTCATCCAGAAGAATAACAGAATACGGTTTGCGACGAACTTTTTCAGTTAACTGTCCACCTTCTTCATAGCCAACATATCCAGGAGGTGCACCGATCAAACGAGAGACAGAAAATTTTTCCATGTATTCGCTCATATCAATTCGGATGAGCGCATCGTCATTATCAAAAAGATAGCGAGCAAGAACCTTTGCTAATTCTGTTTTACCTACGCCGGTTGGTCCAAGGAAAATAAACGAACCGATTGGTTTTTTCGGATCTTTCAAACCAGCCCGGTTGCGTTGAATGGCTTTAGTTACTTTAATAATTGCATCATTCTGTCCGATCACACTTCCTTGCAATTCACTGCTCATTTTTAGTAATCGGGTTCCTTCGCTCTGCGCAACCCGCTTTACCGGAACACCTGTAATCATTGCTACTACTTCAGCAATATCTTCTTCGCTAACAGGATATCGTGCAACTTTTGTTTCTTCTTCCCATTGTTTTTTTGCGCCTTCCAATTCTTCCTGCAATTTTTTCTCAGTATCACGAAGGCGTGCAGCTTCTTCATACTTCTGGCTTTTCACCACTTTGTTTTTCTCCAGCTTGATATCTTCAATCTTCTTTTCAAAGTCAAGAATGTTTTGAGGCACATGAATATTTTTCAAATGAACCTTAGCTCCTACTTCATCCATTACATCTATTGCTTTATCCGGAAGCAGGCGGTCAGTGATGTAGCGGTTAGAAAGGTTTACGGTAGCTGTAATTGCTTCGGGTGTATAGGTCACATTATGAAACTCTTCGTACTTATTCTTAATGTTTGTAAGAATAGTAATTGTTTCTTCTGCTGAAGGAGGCTCCACTAATACCTTTTGAAACCTGCGGTCAAGTGCGCCATCTTTTTCTATGTATTGACGATACTCATCAAGTGTCGATGCTCCTATGCATTGGAGTTCACCTCGAGCGAGCGCCGGTTTAAAAATATTTGAAGCATCAAGCGAACCGGTTGCGCCACCAGCTCCAACTATAGTATGAATTTCATCAATGAATAAAATCACATCTCGGTTTTTCTCCAGCTCATTCATGATTGCTTTCATTCTCTCTTCAAATTGACCACGATATTTTGTTCCTGCCACAAGTGCTGCAAGGTCAAGCATCACAATTCTTTTGTCATATAAAACGCGAGAAACTTTTCTTTGAACAATTCGAAGTCCAAGGCCTTCTACTATCGCTGTTTTTCCAACACCGGGTTCTCCTATAAGAATTGGGTTGTTCTTCTTTCGGCGGGAAAGGATTTGAGAAACTCTTTCAATTTCTGTTTCTCTTCCAACTATTGGATCAAGGTTTCCCTCTTCTGCCATTTTTGTAATGTCTCTTCCAAAATTGTCAAGAACAGGTGTTCGGGATTTAACTGCGCCTTGCTTCTTGGTACCAGTCGATGATTTTGCTTTTTCTTCTTCTTCAAATGCTTCATCGTCGCTTTCACCAGGTAATTCAGCTTTAATATCCTGCTGAAGAAAATCCAGCTCGTTCTTAAAAGGCTCATAATCTACATTGAATCTTGAGAGTAATTCTGTAGCAACTGAATCCTTATTTTTCAGAATAGATAGCATTAAATGTTCGGTACCTATTGTTTCACTTTTTAAAAGTTTTGCTTCAAGTATTGCAATCTTTAAAATCTTTTCAGCCTGCTTTGTGAGTGGCAGATTGCTCACATTCAGATTCTGATGCCCGCCTTTTTCGCGGATAGAATCTTCAATAGTTCTGCGCAAAGCAACTACATCAATTTCCATCGCTTTCAAAACTTTAATAGCAAGGCCTTCGCCTTCACGAATCAACCCAAGCAATAGATGTTCAGTGCCGATAAAATCGTGACCTAATCGCAGTGCTTCCTCGCGGCTGAATGAAATCACTTCGCGAACTTTCGGAGAAAATTTAGCTTCCATAGAATTAGTTGTTTGACAAATGACAGACCATTAAATTCTGAATAGCATTTTGTCGTGTTTTGTTAAAGTGTTTGTTTTTACTGTCGAACACAAATCAAAGTTATTTCAATTTAGGCATTCGGCCATTTTTACACACCTAACTGTTATTTGTTTCTAAAGGTTTCAACTTGCTTTCAACATTGATTCTTTTTAATACTTTTGCCTTTCAACAAACAAACACATGAAGTTTTCAATTGATAAGCAAGAAAAGTATTCTCTCTTTAAACTCGAGGAAGAAAAGCTCAATTCCATGATTGCTCCTACCCTGAAATCAGAGATGATTGTATTGAACGCTGAAGGAGTGAAGAATATTATTTTCGATATGAGTTCAATTCGATTTGTGGATTCTTCAGGGCTCAGTTCAATCTTGATTGCAAACCGACTTTGCAAAGGAGTTGGCGGCTCGTTAGTGCTTTGCAAAGTGAATGACAATGTTCTTAAACTGATAAAGATTTCTCAACTTGATTCTATTCTTTCTATTGTTCCTACAAAGGAAGAAGCTAATGATCTGGTGATGATGAACGAAATCGAACGAGATCTGAAGGCAAAAAATTAAAATGCCTTTTGAGGTTTTCATTCTCGGAAACAATTCAGCCATACCTGCCCATGGCAGGCATCCAACATCACAGGTAGTTAATCATCACGAAAAGTTTTATCTTGTTGATTGTGGCGAAGGAACTCAGATTCAACTTTCGAAATATAAAATCAAGCGCAGCCGACTTGATCACATTTTTATTTCGCATTTACATGGCGATCATTATTTCGGTTTGATTGGACTGATTACTTCTTTTCATTTACTGAGAAGAGAAAAGCCTCTTCACATTTATGCTCCAAAAGGTTTGAAAGAAATTTTGGAAATGCAATTGAATGTTTCTGACACAAAACTTGTGTTTGAATTAATATTTCATGAAACCAAATTTGATTCAGCAGAAATTTTATTGGAAAATGATGACCTAACGATTAGCTCTTTCCCTGTGAAACACAGGATACCTACAACAGGGTTTTTGTTTCGTGAAAAAAATATTCAGAGGAAAGTGCGAACTGAAAAATTGGAAGCAGAATCAATTCCACACGAATTGATTGTCGAACTTAAAAAAGGAAAGGATGTAATTCTAAATGAAAAAAAATATCTGAGTGCCGAATGGACATTTCCGCCTGCCTCGCCGCGCTCGTATGCATTTTGCGCTGATACATTGTATCATGAAGAATTAAAAAATTATATTCAAGGTTGCAACCTTGTTTACCATGAGGCAACTTTTATGGAAGAATCTTCTGAGCGTGCAAAACAAACTTTTCACAGCACGGCAAAGCAAGCTGCAACAATGGCACAAATTGCCAGTGTTAAACATTTATTGCTTGGACATTTTTCAGCCAAATATGAAGACTTGTTGCCTCTGCTGATAGAAGCAAAAGAAATTTTTGCTCATACTAAACTTGCAATTGAAGGGTTAAAATTTGAAGTTGAATAAATTCTTCTTCAGAAAAATATGAAGCAGAAAAAAACAGATACGATGTTTCAGATCGATGAACTTTTGATTGAAGAGAAAAAGAATTTTTTTTCTCCGGTCAATTTCACTTTTCAGTCACTTGTCATTCTGATCGTGACTTTTATTTTTTATGCAAATACATTATGGAACGGAACAGCTCTTGACGATGGGCTGGTATGGGTTGACAATGCTTTTGTTAAAAAAGGATTCAACGGAATTGGAGACATCCTGTTCAATGATTCGTTTTTCGGCTCGCTTGGTCACAGTTACAATCTTGCAGGCGGAAGGTGGCGACCACTCTCGCTTGTAACTTTTGCGATTGAACATCAACTGTGGGGAGAAACATGGTGGATCTCACATCTCATCAATCTCTTACTCTATGCATTCACTGGAATATTGCTTTTGAAATTTCTTCGCTCTCATATACTAAAAGAAAAAACTTTCGCCGCATTTTCAGTTGTTTTCCTTTTCATCATTCACCCGGTTCATACTGAAGCAATCGCGAACATCAAAAGCCGTGACGAAATTCTCTCTCTTCTTTTTTTAATTCTCGCACTTCAATTTTCTCTTGATGTAGCCAATGGAAAAAGAAACATGCCGGCGCTCCTTATTTCATCACTGTTTTTGTTTCTCGCCTTGCTCTCAAAAGAAAACGGATTGATGTTTCTTTTCATCCTTCCGCTCACACTTTATTTCTTCAGCAATCTTTCACTTAAAAATATTTTCATTCAATCGCTCCCGGCTTTTGCAGCAATTGCAATTTATATTTTTCTCAGAACAAGTATTGTTCCTTTCACAAACCAGAAAGTTACTGAATTAATGGATAATCCCTATCTGCTCGCAACAACAGATCAGCGATTCGCCACCATCATTTATGTGTTGCTTTATTATTTACGACTCCTCTTCTACCCTCACCCGCTTACTTATGATTATAGTTTCAACCAGATTCCTTACAAAAATTTTTCAGATCTTTCGGTTGTCTCTTCACTCATTATTCATGTTTCGTTAATTGTATATGCACTCGCAACTTTTCGTAAGAAAAATATTCTTGCTTGGTGCATATTTTTTTACATAGCAAGCATTTTCATAGTTTCCAATTTTGTTCTGAACATAGGTGCTCCTCTTGCTGAAAGATTTTTGTATCAGCCTTCAATTGCATTTTTTCTTTTTTTTGTACTGATTATTGAAAAAGTTTTTTCCGGAATTTCTGTCAGTGAATTTTCGAGAAAAAATATTGCACTTACATCACTGGTGCTGATTGCCATTCCGTGTGGTTATAAAACAATTACAAGAAATGAAGTTTGGAGGGCCGGTCCGATTCTCGGAATTACAGATGTGAATGCTTCACCCAATTCAGCGCGTGCAAACACCTACGCCGGTGCTAACTACATTTCTTTTTACGACACTTGTAAAAACGAACAGCAGAAAAAATATTTTCTTCAGAAAACTCTTGACTACTGCAACAAGTCGCTCACCATTTATCCCGACTTTTTTCAGACCTATATGTATCTAGGTTTTGCTTACTCAAGGAGTGATAGTTTAGACAAGGCCGTGGCTGCCTGGAAGCGAGGACAACAATTGAAACCCGGTGATGATTATGTAAACAAGAATCTGAAAATTATTTCTGACAAATATTTTGATATCGGACTAAATGCGGGCGGAAGAAAATCATATGACACTTCTATTTATTTTATGAAGAAAGCCCTCAGCATTTCTCCCAATGTGGTTGACTACAATTACAATCTTGGGGGCGCATACTTCATGAAAAATAATCTAGACAGCGCCGAAAAATATTTTAATGACGCCTTGAAACTGAATCCAAATCACCAGCAATCGCGCGATGGTTTGAGCGCAGTGTTATCACAGAAAAAAAATAAAAATGAATAAGAAAAAATTTGCCCTTGCCATTCACGGAGGCGCCGGAACTATTCTGAAAAAACTAATGACGAAGGAAAAAGAAAAACTTTATCGCCGCGGCTTGACTCTTGCTCTTGAAACCGGTTATGATATACTCGAATCTGGCGGAAGCGCAATTGATGCAGTGGAAGCTGCTGTTGTTGAGTTGGAAGACTTTCCGCTGTTCAATGCAGGGAAGGGTTCTGTGTTCAATCATAAAGGGAAACATGAAATGGATGCAAGCATTATGGACGGAAAAAATTTAATGGCTGGCGCTGTTACCTGTGTGCAGCGCGTGCGCAACCCGGTTGTGCTTGCGCGCGAAGTGATGGAACATTCAGAACATGTTCTGCTCTCCGGTAAAGGCGCTGAAAAATTTGCATTGAAACAAAAATTTACACTTGAAGACGAAAAATATTTTTTCACCGAAGAAAGGTTTCAGCAATTGAAGCAAGTGATGAATGAAGAAAAAACTTTCCTCGACCACAATGTTCAGGGCAAGGAAAAAAAATTCGGGACAGTTGGAGCAGTTGCACTGGATGCTGATGGAA
>DMRR01000037.1 GCA_003455275.1 Bacteroidota bacterium
GGGCAACCTCGTTCTAGAACAAATGTGAAATCAAGAGGTTTGAAAACAAGGCATCATAAGAATCCAACCAATCAATTCATCATCAGCAGAAGAAAGAAATAAATTATGGCAAGATCAATAAAAAAAGGTCCATATGTGCAGCAATCATTGTTGAAGAAAGTGGAGGCAATGAATGCTTCAAACAAGAAAAGTGTAATCAAAACCTGGAGCCGCCGGTCTACCATCACTCCTGATTTTGTTGGCCACACTTTCACAGTTCACAATGGAAATAAATTCATTCCAATTTTCGTAAGTGAAAATATGGTTGGTCATAAACTCGGAGAATTTGCTCCTACTCGCAATTTCAAAGGACACTCAATGAAAAAAGTTGAAGGAGCATAGTCAATAAAAAATAAACAGAATAATGGCACAGGCAAAAGCAGTTTTAAATAATGTTCCGTCCTCTCCCCGCAAGATGAGGTATGTAGTGGATATGATTCGTGGTGTTGATGTGGACAAAGCATTAAATATTTTGAAGTTCAGCACCAAGCATCCCGCTCGCCAGATAGAGAAACTACTAGTTTCAGCAACCAGTAATTGGACAGCGAAAAATGAAGGATTGAATCCGGAGGATGCACAACTTTTTGTTAAAGAAGTTTTCGTAAATGGAGGTGTAACTCTTAAAAGATGGTTGCCGGCTCCTCAGGGTCGTGCCTATCGCTTGCGCAAGCGATCAAATCATGTCACATTGATTGTAGATAGCCGCGTAGCTCCTGAAACTGCAGAAGTTGAAACTGTTGAAACAGAAGAAGCGCCTGTAGCGGAGGTAGTGGAAACTGCGCCAAAGAAAAAAGCATCAAGAAAAAAATCTTCTGATAACGAAACATCTGAACAACCCGTCAAGAAGACAACTCGAAAAACCAAAAAAGCAGAATAACAATTTAAGTAATCAACTGAATGGGACAAAAAACAAATCCAATAGCTAATCGTCTCGGCATCATTCGCGGATGGGATTCTAACTGGTTCGGCGGAAAAAACATGGCTGAAAAACTTGTTGGAGATTTCAAAGTGCGTGAATATCTAAAAGCCCGTATTGCAAAAGGCGGAATCGCAAATATTGTTATTGAGCGTACACTCAACCGACTGACAATTACTATTCACACTTCTCGCCCCGGAATAATTATTGGAAAAGGCGGAGGAGAAGTTGACCGTGTTAAGGAGGAGTTGAAAAAAATTACCGGAAAAGATGTTCAGATAAATATTGTTGAAATCCGCCGCCCGGAAATTGATGCCGCAATCGTAGGCGATACTATCGCACGCCAAATTGAAGCTCGTATTAACTATCGTCGTGCTATAAAACTCGCAGTTGCCTCCGCAATGAGAATGGGGGCTGAAGGAATTAAAATTAGAATCAGTGGTCGTTTAGCAGGAGCTGAAATTGCACGAACCGAAGAAATCAAACAGGGTCGTGTTCCGCTTCATACTCTTCGTGCAGACATTGACTATGCAGTTGGCGAAGCTCTCACCGTTTATGGTTTGATTGGAATAAAAGTTTGGATTTGCAAAGGTGAAGTGCTAGGCAAACGCGACCTATCTCCAAATGTTGGACAAAAAACTGAAGGCGGAAAAGGTGGAGAAAGAAGAGAACGCAGGGATGATCGTGGTGGCGATCGTGGCAGCCGCAGAGACGATCGGGGCGGACGCGGAAGGGGAGAGCGCCGAGATAATAGACAGAATTAAACTTAAAAGACAAACTGAAAATAAACTGAAATATGCTACAGCCGAAAAAAGTTAAATGGCGTCGCCCACAAAAGGGAAAGATGAAAGGAAACGCTCAGCGCGGTGCCGTTCTTTCGTTTGGTTCATTTGGATTGAAAGCAATGGACGAATGCTGGATGACCGATAAGCAAATTGAAGCTGCGCGTGTGGCGCTCACCCGTCACATGAAGCGTGAGGGACAAGTTTGGATTCGAATTTTTCCAGACAAAGCAAGAACTGCAAAACCAGCTGAAGTGCGTATGGGAAAAGGAAAAGGATCACCAGAAGGTTGGGTTGCAATTGTAAAACCCGGACGCATAATTTTCGAAGCAGAAGGAGTTCCACTTGATACCGCAAGGGTTGCAATGAAACTTGCCGCACAAAAACTTCCGATTGAAACCAAGTTTATTATCAGTCACGAATACAAAGCATAAAAGGATTGAACAATGGCAAAAAAAGTTAAACTCAATTTGGCAGACCTGAACGATACCGATCTCGCTGCAAAACTGAAAGAAGACAAGGTTCGACTGCAGCGTTTAAAATTTAATCACGCGGTTACTCCTCTCGAGAATCCGAATGTGATTAAGTTATTAAGAAGAGATATAGCGCGTATGATGCACGAAACAAGTAACCGCCGTAAAAAAGCCACAGCTAAATAATTTCAAGCATGGAAAAAAGAAATCTCAGAAAGACCCGAATTGGATTGGTGTCAAGCAGTAAAATGAATAAGACCATCACAGTAGAGGTTGAAAGAAAAGTAATGCATCCGAAGTATCATAAATACATTAAGATGACTTCAAAATTTAAGGCACACGATGAGAAGAATGAATGCGGCGAAGGAGATACAGTGCGCATTATGGAAACACGGCCATTGAGCAAAACCAAGCGCTGGCGCCTGGTTGAAATAATTGAAAAAGCAAAATAATTTTTCTGAGAAATTTTCTCAGCATAAACTGAATAACGAAAATGATACAGACGGAGTCAAGATTAAATGTAGCAGACAACAGTGGCGCCAAAGAGGTGCTGGTGATTCGTCTTCTCGGTCACTCGCACCAACGCTATGCAGGAATTGGTGATATCGTGGTGGTAAGTGTGAAGGATGCAATTCCCGCTGGAGGAATTAAGCAAGGGGCTGTTTCAAAAGCGGTAATTGTTCGTGTGAAAAACCGCGTACGCCGCAAGGATGGTTCTTACATCCGATTTGATGATAACGCAGTAGTTCTGCTTAATGAATCAAGTGAACCACGCGGAACCCGCATCTTCGGACCCGTTGCCCGCGAACTTCGCGAAAAACAATTCATGAAAATCATTTCACTTGCCCCAGAAGTGTTATAAAAAACTGAAGTATGAAAAAGGATAAATCAAAAACAAAAAGATTCCGCCCGAAACTGCATATACGCAAAGGAGACAATGTGTATGTACTGGCAGGTGACGATAGAGGCAAGACAGGCCGTGTGATTGAAGTGATAGTAAAAGATCTGAGGGCATTGGTTGAAGGCGTGAATATTATTTCGCGTCATACCAAACCCAATACTGCTAATCCAAACGGAGGCATCATTAAAAAGGAAGCACCGGTACACATTTCAAACCTGGCACTGATTGATCCCAAAAGCGGAAAACCAACACGAATCGGGCGTCGAAAAGAGGGAGACAAGAATGTGAGATATAGCCGCCGTGAAGGAAATGCTTTGATTAAGTAAAATTTTTTTCAAGAAAAAGATTTCTGAAAATGAAAGGATATACACCAAGATTAAGCACAAAATACAAGAGCGAAGTTGTTCCTGCTTTAATGAAGCAATTCAACTACAAAAATGTGATGCAGGTTCCCCGCATTACCAAAATCGCTGTGAACCAGGGAGTGGGTGCTGCAACTTCTGACAAAAAATTAATTGATATTGCAATTACCGAAATGACCACCATCACAGGTCAAAAAGCTGTTTCTACTAAATCGAAGAAAGATATTTCGAATTTCAAACTGCGCGCTGCTATTCCGGTTGGAGTTCGAGTTACACTCAGAGGCGATAACATGTATGAATTTCTTGATCGTTTAATTTCAGTTGCTCTTCCACGCGTACGCGATTTTAAAGGAGTGAATGAAAAAGGATTTGATGGCCGTGGCAATTACACTTTGGGCGTAACAGAACAAATTATTTTCCCTGAGATTGACATCGATAAGGTTACGAAGATGAATGGAATGGACATAACCTTTGTAACAACTGCCAATACTGATGCAGAAGCGCATGCGCTTCTGAAAGAATTGGGAATACCTTTTAAAACTAAAGAGAACAACTAATAATAAATGGCAAAAGAATCAATCAAGGCTAGAGAAAGAAAGCGTGCCCGCATGGTAGCTCATTATGCTGAAAAGCGTGCTGCATTGAAAGCTGCAGGCGACTGGGCAGCGCTCGATTCACTTCCAAAGAATGGGAGTAAAGTGCGCATGCACAACCGCTGCCAGTTGAGTGGACGCCCGCGTGGGTATATCCGCCAGTTCGGATTAAGCCGCCTGAAATTCCGCGAGCTTGCACTGTTCGGAAAAATTCCCGGACTAAAGAAAGCGAGCTGGTAATTCGTTACAAGATATTTGTTATCCGTTATTGGTAAATACGGATTCAAAAAAATAATTCAGTAAAACACTAATGCTGAATCTGCGGATCGCGGGTTCAGCATTTTTAATTTTCGACATACAACCAGCAATTTGTAATCTGTAATTTGTTTTATTCGCACAGTGCGCGAAACCAATTTCATAGACCAGAACAAGCAGAAGTGGAATGAGTTTGAAAAAATTCTGCAACAACCGCGGCGTGACCCCGATAAACTGAGTGAGCTTTTTGTGCAGGTGACCGATGACCTCAGCTACTCACGCACCTTCTATCCCAACCGCTCTGTAAAAGTTTATCTCAATAATCTTTCACAAAAAATTTTTTCAAATATTTTCCGCAATCGAGCAAGTGGATGGCGCGCATTCCTGAATTTCTGGCTCGAAGAATTGCCGCTAGTTGTTTATGAAGCAAGGCTCGAGTTTTTTATTTCAGTTTCTATTTTTTTTCTTGCGTTTGGTATCGGCTGGTTAAGTTCCGCTTACGATTCTGATTTTCCGAGATACATACTTGGTGATTCATATATAGAAATGACTAAAGCCAATATTGAAAATGGAGATCCAATGGCAGTATATAAGCACGGCGGCAGGTTAGATATGTTCTTTGGCATTACACTCAACAATCTTTATGTGTCATTTCTCACATTCGCTCTGGGGCTTTTTGCCAGTATAGGTACAATTGGTTACATGCTCTACAATGGAATTATGGTGGGCACTTTTCAGTATTATTTTCTTAGTATGAATTCAGATCATCCGGGTGTGCTTCGTGAATCGCTGCTAACGATTTGGATGCATGGATCTCTTGAAATTCCAAGTATCATAATCGCCGGTGCTGCCGGTATTGCACTTGGAAGAGGATTGCTTTTTCCCGGCACTTACTCACGCTTTCAGGCATTTCAGCTTTCGGCGCGCCGCGCATTAAATGTGATGCTCGGGATTACACCTGTCATTATTCTCGCGGCGTTTATTGAATCATTTATTACCAGGTATACAGATTTGTCGGCGGGAGTGCGTCTTGGTTTTATAATTTTCAATTTCTGTTTTATTCTCGGATATTTTGCGGTGGTTCCATTTATCAAGAGCAGAAGCGGTCGCAAAGCAAAACTTATTGAGTTCCGATTGCCTGCAGTTAACAAAACCATAGTTGATTTTCATTCAATAAAAAAGTCAAGTGAAATCTTCGCTGAAACTTTTGTTGTCTATAATATTTTTCTTCGCAAGCATTTGAAGTACGGATTACTGTTCGCATCAGTTATTACAGTTCTTCTTTATTTCCGTTCACATGAAATTTATGAGCAAGGTTTTTATGATTCAATTTTTGTTTTCAGAAATATTTTTCTTCTCTTCCAAATGAGTAATTCCCTCACCAGTATTCTTTGCACTTCATTCATCGTGGTGGCTTCAATTTTTTCTGCTCAGTTTTTTCTTATCCGAATGTTTCACCGGAGCGCAAACAAAAAAATGCCGGTTCTTTTTTCATTGCAAAGCGGAACAATGGTTCTGCTGATTCTGGTCTTGTTTTCATTCATTTATATTTTGATGTCCAACTCCACATTTACACGGTGGCTCACACTTCTGTTCCTTCCCCTTGCACTTAATCTGCTCTACATTATCAATGCAAATTTTATGAATTGGATTGGAGGAGTTATAAACTCTGTTCGGTATCTGGGCAGCGGAGGCTGGTTGCGCATACTGGAAACCTTTTTAATGACTATTGTAATTTCATTTGTATTCTTTCTGATCACCGGTTCGCCGATATTGTGGATGTATGCTGATGTGATGACCTGGAATTTACCTTTCTCTCCTGAAGCCACTACTACCATTCTTTCCGGGCTTATAGTTTTCACTCTATACCTTGGTATGTATTTGCTGATACCTCTACTTGTACTGAGTGCAGGTTTACAATATTTTTCTTTGAGAGAAACCCATGAAGCATATTATTTAATGGAACAGGTAAAAAAAGTTACACAGGAAAAATGAGCAAATGGTTTCATATTGCTTTTTTGTTCTTTCTTCTTTTTCTTTCAGAAAAAATTTTTGCAGACAATACTGAACAGGAAAATTATGAGCAGTCACAGCTCGATTCGTCTTCATTAAAGGAAGCTAATTGGAAAAACATCAGCAAGAATTACGATTACCAAAAATCTGAGGAAGAGAAAAAAAAGGAAGAAGAGAAAAAGGTAGAAAATAATTCAAGCGAAAAAGAGGAAAGCAAAAAATCAAAACCATGGATTGATTTTAATTCTACTGCTTCCAAAACAGTTTTGATTTCGATTGTCGTAATTTCAATCCTTACTGTTGTTCTTATTCTGATTCGGCGTTCACGATGGGTTTTCAATAAAAAAGTGGAGGACCAAAAACAATTGATTCAGCGACTGGAAGAAAATCTTCCGGACAACGATCTGGATCCGCACATCAGGCAGGCGTTAAAGGATGGGGACTATCGCCTTGCTTTCCGGCTTTACTACTTGCTGCTGATTCAAAAATTAATTCATCGCGATCATGTGAAATGGAAGAAAGAAAAAACAAATGGTGAATACCTGATTGAGTGCCTCACCAGAAAATATTATACAGAGTTTGCAGGCATAACACTCTGTTTCGATCAGGTTTGGTATGGTGAGTATTTTATTTCGAAATCATTTTTCGAAGAGCAGGAACAGCATTTCAAAAATATTTTTCATGAAATAGAATCATCATGAACAGGAACGGATTGATTCTGCTGGCAATTGTATTACTGCTCGTTGGAGTTTTCTTCTGGGTGCTTTCGCACGGAGGAGAAAAGCAATATGATTGGGATTTGACTTACGACAACACAAGCAATCAACCATATGGAACGCAATTGCTTTTTAATATTTTGAAGAGCGAGTATCCGGGAAATTTTACTGAAGTCAGAAAACCATTGCGCGAAAACCCGGCACTGCTTGAAAACAAAGACAACGCACTTTATTTTTTGGTTGGCGGATCGGTTTATCTTGATTCAGCTTCGCAGGAAAATATTCTAAAGTTTGTCGCAGAGGGTAACACCGCTTGTTTTATCACGCAAAATCTTCCTTATGAAATTTTCAGAAAATTCTTTGAAGGAAAGTTTAAACTGGATTCGCTGAATCAATATGAGTATTATGATCAGTCATATGTTTTCCAGGATTCAATAGCCCGCCTTTCTTTATTACATCCGAACCTGAACACTGAAAATTATTTACTGGATATTTCTATGATTTATAATTGGGAAAAAGTTCCGGCGAACTGGAATTATTTTTTTTCAAGAACAGAGAATATCCGCTTTGATTCTGTAGTTCAGTTAGGAGCTGCCAATTCTGATTACATCAATTTTATTCGTATTCATCATGGCAAAGGATTCATCTATCTTCATTCTACACCGCTGGCATTCACTAATTTTTTTCTGAGAGAAAAATCAGGATTCGATTACCTGAAAAAAATGTTCGAACATTTTCACCCGAACTATGTGATATGGGATGAAGCAAGCAAACTTTATTATTATGATGATAAAAGCAAACCATATGCTGGTCAAAGCCCGTTGAAATTTATTCTTGACAATCGCTCGCTTCGCTGGGCCTGGTATCTGTTGCTGGTCATGGCTTTACTTTTTATTTTGTTCAAAGCAAAACGGCTTCAAAAAATAATTCCGGTGCATGAACCCAACCTGAACACATCATTAGAATTTGTGCAAACAGTAGGAAGGCTTTACTTCCTGCAAAACGATCATTTGGCACTTGCCAGGCAGAAGATGAAATTGTTTTTACTTTTTGTAAGAAACAAATACAAAATCTCTTTGAAAAACTTTGACGAACCGGAGTTAAAAAAACTTTCAATCAAATCTCAGATTACTTTCGACCAACTGAAGCGGATATTTACGAGTTATAAAATTGTACAGAAGCAAACATCAATTTCCGCCCAGGAGCTGATTGAATTTCACAAAATCATTGATCACTTTTATAAAAACTGCAAATAGATTTTAGCATGGAAGAACTAACGCAACCGAACCAAGAATCAAAACCGCAAACCGAACCCGAACAAAATATTACTGCACCCACTACTCAATTGCAAAAAGATTTACAGCAGCTGAGCCATGAAGTGCTTTCAATAAGAAAGGAGATAAATAAAATCATCATTGGCCAGGATCACATGATTACTCTTTTGCTGAATGGATTGCTCTGCGGTGGCCATGTGCTGATCGAAGGTGTTCCGGGAATTGCAAAAACACTTGCGGCCAAAATGCTTGCCCGTACCTTGAATATTAAATTCTCGCGCATACAATTCACTCCGGATCTTATGCCCTCTGATGTAACGGGTACTTCCGTATTCAATGCAAAGACTGCAGAGTTTAATTTTCATAAAGGACCTGTTCACAGCAATATTGTTTTGATAGATGAGGTCAATCGATCTCCGGCTAAAACACAAGCAGCTCTATTTGAAGTGATGGAAGAACAACAAATCAGTGTGGATGGCACAACCTATAAAATGGATCTGCCATTTATGGTGCTCGCTACGCAAAACCCTATTGAGCAAGAAGGAACTTATCGGCTACCGGAAGCACAACTCGACCGTTTCCTTTTCAGAGTGAAAATTCAATATCCAAGTGCTCAGGAAGAGTTTGCAATTCTTCAACGATTCAAAGAAGATTTTACATTAAAACAAACTGAAGATGTGAAACCGGTAGTAAATGGGTCGCAGATAATGAAATACCGGCACCTGGTAGAGCAGGTATACATCAAAGATGAATTGTTAAATTATATCGCGCAGATAATTGCAGCAACGCGCAACCACAGTGATTTATTTCTGGGTGCATCACCTCGCGCATCGCTGGCAGTAATGCGTTCATCTAAAGCACTGGCAGCAATGAGTGGCCGTGAGTTTGTAACGCCTGATGATATCCGGTTTGTCACAGCTCCGGTTCTTAATCACAGAATTATTCTGGCTCCTGAAAAAGAAATGGAAGGTGTGGAAATAGAAGATGTAATAAATCAGGTTGTGGAAAGTATTGAAGTACCGAGATAATTTAAGCGGGAGTAGCTCAGTTGTTAGAGCATCAGCTTCCCAAGCTGAGGGTCGCGGGTCCAAGTCCCGTTTCCCGCTCTTTTATTTTTTGCAGCAAAAAATTTTTGTGGTTTAACTTTTCTCTTCCCAAATGCAGGCGAGGTGAATGATTGTTTCCACTGCCTTCTGCATATCCTGAACCGAAACCCATTCCTGCTTTGAGTGAAAAGCATGCTCACCGGCAAATATGTTCGGACACGGCAATCCCATGAATGAAAGCCGCGAACCATCTGTTCCGCCGCGTATGCTTTCGCGTTGCGGAGTCATACCCGCGCGTTTGATTGCTTCAATAGCATATGCAGTAACCTGCGGATTTTTTTCCAGAACAACTTTCATATTGCGGTATTGTTCTCGTACTTCAACTTTTGCAGTCGAATGAGGAAATTTTTTCATCACCTCATTCACCACACTTCGAAGAATTGTTTCTTTCTCTCTGAGTTTTTCATCAGTGAAATCCCGAAGAATTAAATGTATCGTTGATTGCTCAATGTTTCCGCTTATACTGGTTGGATGAATAAATCCTTCCATGCCTGATGTGGTTTCCGGTGTGCAGGTTTCCTTGGGCAGAGCATCAACGATTGCTGCAGAAATTTTTATAGCACTCTCCATTTTTCCTTTTGCAAATCCGGGGTGTGTAGATACTCCGGTAATAGTCACGGTAGCTCCATCGGCTGAAAAAGTTTCGTCTTCAAGATGACCGCGGGTTTCACCATCCATCGTGTAACCAAATTGTGCTCCCAGTTTTTTCATATCCACTTTGTCCACCCCTCGCCCAATTTCTTCGTCCGGAGTAAATAGAATTCTTATGGTGCCATGTTTCACTTCCGGGTGAGTAATGAAAAAATTTGCTGCATCCATAATTTCTGCAAGGCCGGCTTTGTTGTCAGCTCCTAACAATGTGCTTCCATCGGCTGTTATGATGTCATTCCCTATTTGATTTTTCAAATCTTCATGTTCAGTCATTCGAAGCACTATACTATTATCAGCAGGAAGAATTAATTCTTCTCCCTGATAATTTTTGTGGATGATTGGTTTAACATTTTCGCCGCTACAGTCGGGCGAGGTATCCATGTGAGAACAAAAACATATTACCGGAACATTCTTATTCGTGTTAGATGGAACAGTTGCATAAACATATCCGAATTCATCTAAGTGAGCATCACTGATTCCCATTTCAAGCAATTCTTCCACTAAAATCTTTCCAAGATTTTTCTGTTTCAGAGTAGACGGACATGTTTCAGATTCTGGATTTGATTGCGTATCAATTTGAACATAGCGTACAAATCTTTCAGTTACGGTGTGATTAATCTTCATGATAATTTCAAAAAATGGACTGCAATAAAAGTTTTTTATTTCAAAATAATTTTTTTTGAAAACAGAAATTCAGAAATATTAATAACGATCAGCCAGTATAATTTTTATTCGTCAGAAAGGGCAATTTGAAATTTTTGTGAGCGTGCGGTCTGGTTACTTTTGCTCCGCTCATGAATAATCTTGTTACCCAACTCGAAGCTATAAAAGAAAAATGGCTGGACATAGAACTACAATTAAATGACCCTAAAAATATTTCGGACCAAAAATTATTTGTTCAATTAAACCGCACCTATCGCGAATTGCAGAAGGTGGTTGAAGCTTTTGAAAAGTATAAACTCATTCTGAGCAACATTGAAAACAGTCGCTCAATAATCGAAACAGAAAAAGATGATGAGCTGAAGCAAATGGCAAAGTCAGAATTGGAAACGCTGGAAGAAGAGCAGGTAAAAATGGAAGAAGAAATCCGGCTGCTATTACTTCCTAAAGACCCAACCGATGCAAAGGATGCAGTAATTGAAATAAGGGCAGGAACCGGAGGTGATGAAGCCAGCTTGTTTGCCGGAGACTTATATCGAATGTATGTACGCTACTGCGAAGGCCGAAAGTGGAAAGTGGCGGTAGTGAGCGAGAATGAAGGCGCTGTTGGCGGGTATAAGGAAGTGATTCTTGAAATAACCGGAACCGATGTTTACGGAACATTAAAATTTGAGTCCGGGGTTCATCGTGTTCAGCGCGTTCCGGAGACAGAAGCACAAGGCCGTGTTCACACAAGTGCAGCTACTGTGGCTGTTTTGCCGGAAGCCGAAGAGGTGGATGTAGAAGTAAAAGATGCTGATGTGAAAATGGAAACAGCACGAAGCGGCGGTGCTGGCGGACAGAATGTAAATAAGGTGGAGACAAAAGTTATTCTCACTCATATTCCAACCGGTTTGGTTGTAATGTGTCAAACTGAACGCTCCCAACTTGGCAATCGTGAGAAAGCAATGAAGATGCTCAGAACAAGATTATATGAGGCTGCAGTTCGCAAACACGAAGATGAAATTTCTGCAAAAAGAAAATCAATGGTGAGCAGCGGTGATCGCTCAGCAAAAATCAGAACATATAATTATCCTCAGGCTAGAGTTACAGACCACCGGATTGGAATGACAGTGTATACGCTTCCTGATTTTATGAATGGAAATATTCAGGAAATGCTTGATGCACTTCAAATGGCTGAAAATGCCGAGAAGATGAAGGAAGGAGCAATGAGTGTTTAATTTTTTTTTTCATCTATGAAAGATGCAAGAACAATTCTGATAACCGGGGCAGCCGGAAACCTTGGAACGGTTGTAACAAAAAAATTTCTTTCACTGAATTACAGAGTTATTGCCTGTGTTCATGGACAAAATTCTTTTGATCACAGTGAAAATTTGTTAATTGAGGAACTCAATGTTTTTGATGAGACAGCTTGCAGCCAATTCATTCAAAGAACGATTGAGATTCACGGCTCAATTGATTGTGCAGCTTTATTAGTTGGTGGTTTTGCAGCAGGAAAAATTGATGGCATGAATGAGGCACAGCTTCTTAAAATGATTCAATTGAACTTTTTGTCCGCACAACATTTATTTATTCCATTAATGAATCACATGATTGAAAACAAAATGGGTAGAATTGTATTGGCAGGAGCGCAATCAGTATTTGCCCCATCGTCCGGAACAAAAATGTCATCGTATGTTTTGTCAAAGTCTCTTTTATTCAAAGCCAGCGAACTAATTAATGAAGCCGGAAAAAACAGTAATGTAACCTGTTCGGTTCTTTCACCAAGCACCATTGACACTCCTGAAAACCGAGCCTCTATGCCTGAGGCGGATTTTTCACTCTGGAATAAACCTTCGGACCTTGCCCAGTTAATAGTCGATTTTTGCGAAGACAGAAACCACCAAATGGTTTTATCACTCTGATTATTTTCTCAATTAGATTGAAAACTCTTCCCTCATCCTTTGTAATTTCAAGGATTTGTTTTAACTATATTTGCGCTCCTTTTTAATTTTTATTATACCGAATGAATAAGAAAAGAGTGCTGATAGTTACGCACGAAATGAAACCCTACAATATCGCGACTGAAATAGCTACCATCGCCAATCAATTGCCTGTTAAGGTTCAGCAGCAGGGAATGGAAGTCAGGGTTCTGATGCCGCGATTTGGAACTATCAATGAACGCCGTCATCGGTTGCATGAAGTGGTTCGCCTTTCAGGAATGAATATAATTATTGATGATGATGATAACCCACTGATCATTAAGGTTGCATCATTACCCGGTGCTCGCTTGCAAGTTTATTATCTGGATAATGAAGATTATTTCAAGCGCAAACATGTGTTTGAAGATGAAACCGGAAAGTTTTATGATGATAACCATGAAAGAATGGTTTTCTTTTGTAAGGGCGTGATGGAAACCGTGAAAAAATTTGGATGGCCTCCTGATATTATTCACTGCTTTGGATGGATGAGTTCCCTCATCCCACTTTATCTGCGAACAGCTTACAAAAAAGAACCTGTTTTCGGAAATGCTAAAATGATATATTCAATCGCAGAAAATACTTTTGGAGGAACCTTGGATAAAATGTTTCAGCGCAAGGCACTCATTAATAAAGATGCTGTAAAAGAATCAGAATTTGCTCCTTACAAAAAAGGTAATAATTCAGCTTTGCTTATTGGCGCTGCCACTTATTCTGATGCAATTATTCTCGACAGTAAAAAGGCAGATACTTCGGTGAAAAATGCGATTAAAAAAATGCAGAAGAAGAAAATGCTCGAGCATAATTCTGAAACCTACCTCACATCTTATCTTGAATTTTATCAATCACTAATGAAGAAGTGAAATTGAAATTGTCACGCATTACTCTCTTTTTTGTATTAGTTGTTTTGTCTTTTTCATCCTGTAAAAAATCCACGCTTATCGGAAGTGATTTGTTACCTGCCAGCGATGACATTAACGGAATTTTTACAGATACGCTTTCACTAAACACCAAAACAGTTTCAGAACTTCCTCTCAAAACTTCCACTAATACCAAGTTCCCGGTTGGAGTAATGAACGATAATGTTTTTGGTAAAACAAGTGCCTCACTATATACCCAGTTTCAAATAGCCGGTCAGATAGATCTTGGTAATCCAGACTCACTATTCGTTGATTCGCTGGTTCTGAATCTTCCTTATGCAGGAAGCTATGGAAAATTTACAAACTCACAGAATATTTATGTGTATCGAGTTACTGAAGCAATGAATAACGACAGCAGCTATTATTCTGACAAAACTTTTTCTGTTGATCCTACTGAAGTAGGAAGAAGAATGGATTTTATTCCTGATTTAACTCATGGGATTATTGATGATGGCGATTCAATTGCTGCCTCAATGAGAATCCGGCTTGCCGATCACCTTGGACAAGATTTGTTAAACCAATCAAGGGGCGCCAACTTCCAAAGCAACGATGCATTTCAAAATTATTTTAAAGGCCTCTTAGTTGTTTCGGATACCAATGTATCAAATGCGCAAGGTTGTGTTTATGTTTCCATCACCTCAACTTCTGATTCACGGCTTACTGTTTATTATCATAATTACGATTCCACCGGATTAAAATTCAGTTTCACAATTGGGAATAAAAGCAATTCATTCAGTCATTATTCACATAACTATTCATCGGCCCCGATTCAAAATGCACTTGGTAGCACGAATGCCAGTGACAGCGTTGTTTATCTTCAGGGAGGTGCCGGAGTAAAAACAAAAATTACATTTCCTACCTTGAGTAACCTGGGAAATATTTTGGTGAATAAAGCTGAATTGTTTGTCTATGTTCCGGCTGAGTATCTTGATCCGGATTCTGTCTATACAATTCCTACCCGGCTTATCTGCCTTCGATCCGATTCAACCGGAAAAAATGTGGCAATACAAGATCAGCTATCTTCAAATCTGATTTATGGAGGAGCAAAAACCGAAATAATGATTGATGGCCAGAAGTGTTATCAATATTCATTTTCCATTGCAGAAAGATTACAGGATATTATAACAGGCGGTGCAACCGATTATGGTTTCTTTCTCGTCTCCTATCAAAGTCCGGAAGTAACTGACCGAGCCATGATAGCAGGAGCAAAGCGCTCAGATAAATTCCGGATGAAGCTGAATCTCATCTACACAAAATTACCCTAATCATGTGCGGAATTGTTGGATACATTGGACCTAAACAAGCTTACAATGTAATTGTTAAAGGATTGGAGCGACTCGAATACCGTGGTTACGACAGTGCAGGAGTTGCTTTGCTTAATGGCGATTTGCGAATATTAAAGAAAGCAGGAAAAGTTGCGGATCTTGTTTCATTCGCATCTGGCAAAGATGTAAATGGAACTTTAGGAATGGGGCACACAAGATGGGCAACACATGGTGAACCCAATGATCGCAATGCTCATCCTCACTTTTCAAATTCAGGAAACCTTGCGATTATTCATAATGGTATAATTGAAAATTATGCGCCCATTAAAGAAGAACTAAAGGAACGCGGGTATAAATTCAATTCTGACACGGACACCGAAGTGCTCGTAAATCTGATAGAAGACATTCAGATGAATGAACATGTTGACGAAGAGGAAGCAATCCGGCTTGCCCTCAATGAAGTAGTAGGTGCCTATGCAATTGTTATTGTATCGAAGAAAAATCCTGATAAACTTTTCGCTGCAAGAAAAGGAAGCCCGCTCGTGATAGGAATTGGAGAAAAAGAATTTTTTATTGCTTCAGATGCAACACCAATAGTGGAGCATACAAAAAATGTGGTTTATCTCAACGACGAAGAAATTGCAGTTGTAACCAGAAGCGGTGAACTAACCATCAAAACTATCGGGAACAAACAGACAACACCTTACATACATGAATTGGAATTAAAACTGGAAGCCCTTGAGAAGGGAGGGTATGACCATTTTATGTTGAAAGAAATTTACGAGCAACCTACCTCTATTCTTGACAGCATGCGCGGCAGGTTGAACATTAAATCCGGAACTATTCTTCTTGGAGGATTGCTCGAGTACCAACAAAAAATTAAAAATGCTAATCGTTTGACAATTGCTGCTTGTGGCACCAGCTGGCATGCAGGAATTGTTGGCGAATATTTGTTGGAAGATTTAGCCAGATTACCTGTAGAAGTAGAGTATGCTTCTGAGTTTCGTTATCGCAATCCAATAATTTCACAACAAGACATTCTGTTTGCTATTAGCCAAAGCGGCGAAACTGCTGACACGCTTGCTGCTATTGAACAAGCAAAAAGTAAAGGGGCAACAGTATTTGGAGTTTGTAATGTGGTGGGTTCTTCAATTGCAAGAGCAACACACGCGGGAAGTTTTACTCATGCAGGACCAGAAATTGGTGTTGCTTCAACTAAAGCTTTCACCGCACAGGTGACAGTACTAACGCTGATTGCGCTTTACCTGGCCAAAGAACGCGGAACCATTCAGGAATCACGCTACCAGCAAATCATAAATGAACTTGAAAATATACCTAACAAGGTAAAGAAGGTGCTGGATGCAAATGAGAAAATCAAATACATTGCAGATGTATTTAAGGATGCTACCAACTTCCTCTACTTAGGCCGCGGATATAATTTCCCTGTTGCGCTTGAAGGCGCATTAAAACTCAAAGAGATCTCTTACATACATGCCGAAGGCTATCCTGCAGCTGAAATGAAACATGGACCAATTGCGCTTATTGATGAAGAGATGCCTGTAGTTGTTTTAGCTACGAATCAAAGTGCTTATGATAAAATCATCAGCAACATTCAGGAGGTGAAAGCGCGAAAGGGCAGGGTGATTGCCATAGTTGAAGAAGGAGATGAAATTATTCGTGACATGGCTGAGTTTGTTATTGAGATTCCGGCAACACAAGAGCCTCTTACTCCGTTATTATCCGTGGTTCCGCTGCAGCTTCTTGCCTATCATATAGCAGTGATGCGCGGATGCAATGTTGATCAACCGCGCAATCTCGCAAAGAGCGTTACTGTAGAATAGTTTATTGGTTCATTAGTTCATTTGTTTTTTCGTGGACTAAATATTTTTCTGATTAGATATGACTATTAATGAAGAGCGACAGGTATCAACTGCTATCGCAAAGAGTTTTGAGATGAACGACATCTCTTTTGCTGACTTCGAAAGCTTCCGCAGAAAACTTATTGAGAATATCAGCACCCTAATTGACACGGATTTTGAAAAGTTGCTCTGGATTCTTTACCGGGTGGATGTAAGTGAGGAGAAAGCCCGCGCGCTGCTCGCCCTCAACCCTGCTCAGCCCGCAACAGTGCTTGCGGATTTATTGATCGAGCGCGAGCTGCAGAAATATCATTCGAGAAAAACTTTCCGGGATATAAGCAATGACAATCGGGACAGTGATTTGAAACTGTAATCGAAAATAAAAATTGAGTCATTCATTTCTTACAATCAATATTGACTTCATATTCGCCGCTCAATCTTCAATTAAATGAAATTAGTTTCCTATTTCCACCCGCAAGAAGAACAGGATCGACTTGGTTTGTTGCAAAATGGATTGGTGTATGATATGCGCAATCTTGATTGGCAGTTTCCGGATAACATGCAATTATTTCTTTATGCATGGGACGATGTGATTGAACTTGCCCTTGATTATAACCAACGCATTGCTGAGGGTCGGGTTAAACATGCAAAACCTATGCAGCAGGCTGATCTTAAAATTCTTGCTCCGGTTCCGCATCCGAACAGCTGCCGTGACGGATATGCATTTCGCCAGCATGTAGAAGCAGCCAGAAGAAACCGGAAGGTACCAATGATTCCTGAGTTTGATCAGTATCCAATTTTTTATTTCACCAATCACAATTCAATTCAGGGTGAAGGAGAAATAGTTTGCATGCCTGACCATTTTCAGAAACTGGATTTTGAATTGGAGAGTGCTATTGTCATTTGCCGTCAGGGAAAAAATATTATTGCGGAAGAAGCAGACAATTTTATAGGAGGTTACATGATAATGAATGACATGAGTGCGCGCACCTTGCAGATGGAAGAAATGTTACTCAATCTTGGACCGGCAAAAGGAAAAGATTTTTGTACTGTAATCGGACCTATGCTTGTCACACCGGATGAATTGGAACCTTATAAAATTCCTGCGAAAGAAAATCATGTGGGCAATTGTTACAATCTTGAAATGAAATGTTGGGTGAATGGAAAATTAGTTTCCGAAGGAAATATGGGAAGCATGGATTGGACATTCGCTGAAATAATTGAGCGTGCATCCTATGGAGTTGATTTACATCCCGGCGATGTAATTGGAAGCGGAACTGTAGGCACCGGATGTTTTCTTGAACTTAATGGAACAGGAAAATTAAACGACCCAAATTACGCAGAACAATGGTTGCAACCAGGAGATGTGATTGACATGGAGATTACAGGTCTGGGAAAACTTACAAACACAATTGCGAAAGCAGATACTGAATATTCGATTCTGGCGAAGAAGAAAGTTAATTGAAGATTTAAGATTGAAAATTAAAAATTGAAGATTGAAAATTTCTGATGGCTACTTATTCAAGCTTTGAAGATTTGCCGGTTTGGCAACATGCTGTCGAGGTCTATGTTGAAGTATATAAACTCTGTGAAAGGACTAAGTTGAAACATGATTATAAAATGAGAAGTCAATTACTTGATGCTGCTTCATCCATTTCAAACAATATTGCAGAGGGGTTTGAATACAACAGCAATAAATCTTTTCATAATTTCCTTCGGATTGCAAAAGGTTCATCAGGAGAAACGCGCAATGAACTGCTTCTTTCAATGAGAGTCGGGATGATTGAAGCGGCGGATTACAATACCCTCAGATTAAAGCTCATTAGTCTGTCTAATGAAATTTCGGGCTTTATGGATTACCTGAAAAATAATCCCAGGAAAAGAAGTTTTGAATAGAGCAATAAGGCGCTCCAATCTTTAATCTTCAATTTTTAATTTTCAATCCACCATCCTCGGTAGCTTATTTGCCCGCAGGAATCTTCAATCTTCAATTTTCAATTACTAAACCTCTTCCTCATTTCCATTCCAACTACTCCAATCAGAAGCAAGAGGATAATTACGCTGCTCACCATCGCAATCTTTTCACCAGTGAAATAACTGGTTGGTTCAAACTTCCATTCGATTTTATTCTTTCCTGCTGGAAGCTTCATTCCTCTTAACACATAGTTACAACGGAAGTATTCCGCAGGTTTATCATTCACCCACACATTCCATCCTTTGTTGTAATAAATTTCAGAAAATACTGCAATGCCTTCTTTTGACGAATTGCTTTCATAAACCAAATCATTTGGCTGATAAGATACCAGCCGAATATTTCTTGCACTATCTACGGATGGGATAAAACTTTTTACTTGTGATTCAAATCTTTTATCTACCACAGCAAAAGTTTTTGGATGAAAAGTATAAATGAGAGTAGAAGAAAAACTTCCCCTTCCGGATGAATCTGTCTTGGTTATATAATTTTCTTCCTTGCCTGTTTCTTTATTCATTCTCATGCTCACCGAAAAAGTATCAGATTGTTCGAGAGAAAAACCATAGCGTGAGAAATCAAGATCAGCACCCTCGATCGAAGCCTTATCATGATTACCAATGATTGCTTTACTTATCTGCTTACCATTAATTGTAAAACTTTTTCCATCGAGTGCAGCAACTTCATACATATTGCCGATTCGGTTTAATTCTTCATCAGCATCTGCTACAACCTTTACTGAATCAACAAACCAGCAGTTGCCAAGCGCTCCATAGTTAGGCTGCGCCTGAGGTGGCTTGTTCTCGCCTTCGCTCACAATCATGTAGCGGGTGTTGAGCATGTCTACTATGCTTATATTCTGTTTCTGTATCTGATAATCGTACAATTCCTGGTAGCGGCGCAATTTGGCTGCGCTGTAACCGCCAACCGATTTGTGGAAGTAACTTGTAGTTCCATCATTAAATGGATTACCAGTGAGATTGAGAACGCGGAAGTCCGGAGATTTGTCCATGAGAATGCGCTGATCCGCCTGTGACGGCTGAAAATAATTTTGCAAGGCGCTCTTGTCTGTAAACTTATCATCGTTCAGGTAGCGTTTTCCAACCATAAACAAATCGATAAAAGTCAGAAGAGTTACTGAGGCAATAAGAATCGACGAAGAAATTTTTCCTTTGACATAAAACCATATTGCGCCAAATGCGAGCGAAATAAAAATGAGTGAACGAAATGAATCCATACGCATAAGTGAAATACGATCTTCTTTCAAAGCCTTTACTAACCAATCTGGGTAACTTGAATCGCTCAAACCAGTGAAATCAAAAAATGTTGAACCCAACACAGCAATGAACAAGCAGATACCACCGGTTATGTAAAAAGAATATTGTATCTGCCTGGCAACTTTTGCTGGGTCGTAATTTTTACGAATGATAGCGTTGAGTGTCAGAACGGCAAAAAGTGAAACACACAACTGCGGTATCACCAAAATCATTTCTACAGTTCTGAACTTATTATAGGCAGGGAAATAGTGAAAGAAAATATCTGACAACCATTTGAAGTGATAGCCCCACGCGAGCATAAGTGCGAGCCCGCAAATTCCTAGCAGCCACCATTTAATATTATCTTTTATCAAAAACATTCCGAGCACAAACAAGAAACATATGATTGCCCCGAAATAGGCAGGGCCTGAAGTAATCGGAAGCTCTCCCCAGTAAAGAGGCGCACGATGAACAAAATTGGTAATGTTTTCATCGGGTATTCCTTTTTCTTTCAATGTTTTTTCAGTCGAAGAATTGGATCCGAGATTTTCACCGTTAGAGCCGCCATAGAAACCAGGAATCAGAAGTGTGAGAGATTCCATTTTTCCATAACTGTATTGAAGCGCATAATCTTCATCAAGCCCGCCGCTGCTTTTTGTGTTAGTAGTTAATTCTGATTTACCCCTAATTGTTTCGCCGGCATATTCTGAGGTGGTCCATAGAAGTGAGAGGTTACTTAAAACTCCAAACACGCCTGCTATTACCAGAACTGCAGAAGCAGTGATATAATGTTTCCAGCCCTTCTTAATAATAGCCTGAACCAATTCTGAAATTGAATAGGCGAGTAGAATAAAAAATAAATAGTAAGCAATCTGAAGATGATTTGCTTTCACCTCGAGCGAAACAGCAAGAGCGGTAAGCACACCACCGAGCAAGTATTTTTTATTCCGGTAAACCATGACTGTACCCGCAAGCACCATGGGCATGTAGCCCATTGCACCAAGTTTGCTATTATGCCCGGCGTCAAAAAGTGTGAGATTATAAGTTGAAAGAGAGAACCCGATTGCACCAATTATGCTCAACCATGGATTTACTTCGAATGCCAGAAGCAAAAAGAAAAAACCGAGAAGCATAATGAACATTAACTCAGCAGGATGCGGGAATCCTCCACTCAGTATTGAATCAATGTATCGCAAAAAATTACCATGATAAACTGTTGATACCTGGTAGGAAGGCATTCCGCCGAACATACTGTTTGTCCAAAGTGCTTCCTTTCCGTTTGCTGCACGATAATCTGCTAATTCCTTACTCGCACCCTGGCCCTGAATAATGTCGCTTTGCTCAAGAGCCATGTTATTCGTAAACATTGGAGAGAAATAGAGAAAAGTAATGGCAACAAATGACAGAATAGAAACTGCATAGGGGAGCCAATTGATTTTGCTCGAAGGAGCAGCATGATCGGTCGAGTGACTGTCAGCTTTATTTTCTTTATGGTCTTTCATTAAAGTGGTTGTGAAATCTTCGAGCGCAAAATAGAACGCTCCATGAAATATTTATATTACAAAAGCGATAACAGCGAATGCCCTAATGAAAGTTTAAGGCCTCACCAACTTGATTGTTTTTCCTGAAGTTGTATTTCTGACGAAGTAGAATCCTGGAGCGATATCATTAAGATCAAAATCAATTGCCCCTTCTCTTACACTAATTGCGAGAGGAATTATTCTGCCGGTCACATCCATCAGCATGATGTTTTCTTTTTCATTTATCCTGACAGAGCATTGCAAGCAAGGATTCTGAAGAAGAGAAAAAACATTTTCATCTGAAATAATTTCAACCAAACTCAACTCACAAAGTGAAGGAGAGATGGGATTGATTTCAATTTCATTTCCTGCAGCAAGAGTATGTCCGCTAAACCCGGAATAGGTTGGCAGATAAAACTCACAATGAAAAACAGAATTGTTCATTGCTGTTGCTCCCTGTGTCATTGCTCCCTGTTGATTCACAGGATTCACATATTTCCATACTGTGTTTTTTGAACTGTCAATTTCAAAAAGAATTCCCTTCGGTCCGTCAGTGATAATGAATGAGCGATTCGCAAGTTGATATGCTCCTGAAATATTCGGCGCATAAAAATCCGATGGAGTCGGTGCTGAATAAGTCCAGAAAAGATTGGACGGAAGAAAAGCGATTGTTGCAGGAACGGGATATTGATTGTTGCCATCAATCGGAGTTGCAATCATGTCAACAGAAGAATAATCTCCACCTGTTCTATTCAATCCATTATTGAACACAAGAATTTTTCCTTCATCCGGAAGTCCGCTTCCTATCCATCTTGCATGGTGCTGCTTGAAAAATTTTTGGTCGCTTGCATTTCCGCGGTTGTATGCCTGTGGATTTCCCCAGCGATAAAGAATATCTCCTCCCTTCCCGGAATTTCCTCCTGCATGTGTGGCGGCTTGCGTAGTAGTTGTGCTGTGGTCAATAATCCATATTTCACTTAAGTTATGTGAGCTCAAAAGAATCTGGTCGAGAGCAGGATTGTAATCAATCGAATTGAAATGAATCCAATCAAAGCTGGTTGGCGGACCAACGAAATAATTCAGGTTGACTAATTCGGGATGGTCACTCACCACTCCATAATTCGGTTTTCCTGAATCAAAATCTTGAACAAGGTGGTCCCATAATTTCCATTCCCAAATAATGTTCGCAGAGTTTGTTCCTACCGGCTGAAGTTCCACAATTTTTTCACTCCACAATTCTGCATTTGTTGTTGCAGGATTTTTTCCATTCGCAACTGCTTCAGTGCTGTCGCGCCTGTCCCATACAATCGCAAGCACATTTCCATTCGGCAAAATCTTCACATCATGATGCTGGCATTGAAAAGAATCTGAAATAAAATATTTCCAGGTAAGCGTTCCACTCCAATCATATTCTTCAATCACACCACCGCATCCGCCGGCAGTAAAGTGTGTATTCAATCCATAACCTGCGCGCAATAATTTTCCGTCGCTCAACAAGTAAGCACTCAGTCCGGGATTGTAATTGCTGTTCCACTGATGAATCAATTCGCCACACTTGTTAATGAGATAAGTGTTCTTTGAAGGAACAGGAGCAAACAAAATATAACCATCAGTGTTCGGTAAATCATACTGAGTTAATCCAATGGTTGGGGTTTGACTTTGAGAAGTGAAATGTGAAAGGTGAAAAATGAAAAATGCAACGATTAGAAAAATATTTTTTTTCATTTTGAAATAACGAATGAGTTGGTAGAGGATTTTGATGAAGAAAAAACTTTGAAGAAATAAATTCCCGAAGGAAGTGTGCTTACATCAAAACGATAATCAATTCCTGAATACACAATTCCTGTTTTAATTATTTCTCCGAATGAATTGTAAATACTCCCGGTCAAATAATTTTCAGAAGATGAAAGTTTGAAATGCAATTCGTCAGCAACAGGATTCGGATAAATCAGCAACCTGCCAACTTCAAATTGCCAACCGTCATTTACTGAATTGTAAACTGTAGTGCTTTCGCTCACCGTATTGAACCCTGAATTCGGTCCTGTGTTTCCGGGTTGAACTGTTCCATAATATTTCGGACCGAGCACATAAGGATAAGTAGGATTAAAACTATTGTCAAGCGTAACGAAGTAAGCATAAGTGCCGGAAGGATATTCCGGCGTTATACAAAATCTTCCGTTCAAAGAATCGAGTGTTCCCAATCCGGGAGCATATTCATAATCCTGAATGTATGCACCAAGCGGATAAGTGGCGAGCGAAGGTCCATAGTATTGCGGCTGAAGAATTGTTCCATCAGGAAGTGTGGTGCGGTCAGTAATATTTCTTAAACGATAACTCGAAGTCATTCGCGTGATGGGTCCCGTTCCATTAGTGTTTGCATAAGTGTAAGACCCGTAAATCGGAAATCCATCGAATGCATAACCAAGCAGCGGCGAGTGAACAGTGTTGTCAGTTTCGTTCCACAAACATTTCGGATGAACATGCAAATGATATTCATGCAATCCATTCGGATGACCGAGACAAGAATCCATTGTTTCAGTTTCCAGATGTTCGAAGTAAACTGCATTCTGATACCACACTCCGGAATCGAGATATGTTTTTGCATCCATCGGATTGTAAATGGAAACACCGTTCATCCAAACACCAATGTGGCCAAACCACGGAGCTACAAGTTGTCCGGTATTTTGTTGCGGGTTCAAAGTGATTTTGAAAGTGAAACCCATGTCTTGCGGAAACCACGGATTGTTAGGCCAGTCATACCCAACCGGAATCCACGAAGCAATGTCAGAGCAATTCACATATACATTATTAGTTGAGTATTGAACCAACTGAACATTAGTCGAAATTCCTGCGAAGCCATTGGTGCCATCATTCATTACCCAGTGAGTAATGGCAGGTGAAAGTTGAGCGAAGCATTTTGAGCTGCCTCCGAAAAAATCGGAGCAAGTCAGGGTGACTGCAATAACAAGTAAAATTTTTTTCATGCGGATGAGATGTAATGTCAAAGAAAAAGTTTAATGAATGGAAATGAAAAAATTTTGAAACAAACAGCACGAACAATGTTTCCGAAAATGCTCATGGATTCTATTTTTGGTCACCCAACCAAATACGCATGAACACAAGCGACACGATACTCGTAATCGGAGCTTGCGGGCAAATCGGTTCAGAGCTTACTCTCGAACTCCGCAATCGTTACAAAAATGTTATTGCTTCTGATTTGAAAGAACCGGAAGGAGAACTGAAAGACAGCGGACAGTTTGAACGGCTTGATGTGTTGAATAAAAATCAACTCGCTGAAATTATTTCGAAGAATAATGTGACTCAGGTGTATCACCTCGCAGCAATTCTTTCTGCCACCGGAGAAAAAAATCCTGAACTCGCGTGGCGTGTAAACATGAAAGGGCTGCGCAATGTGCTTGATGTGTGCACGGAGAGCGATGTAAAAAAACTTTTTTGGCCCAGCACAATTGCAGTGTTTGGTCCAACTACTCCGCGCACAAATACTCCGCAGTGGACGGTGATGGAGCCGAACACCATTTACGGAATCAGTAAACAAGCAGGAGAGCGGTGGTGCGATTACTACTGGCAGAAGAAAAAATTAGATGTGCGCAGTGTTCGTTATCCCGGTCTCATCAGTTACAAAACTCCCGGCGGCGGCGGCACTACTGATTATGCAATCGATATTTATTTCGAAGCGAAGAAGCACGGAAAGTTCACCAGCTTTCTGGCCGAGAACACTCGCCTGCCGATGATGTATATGCCCGATGCTATTCGCGCCACGATTGAATTGATGGAAGCACCGATTGAAAAAGTGAAAGTGCGCAGCTCGTATAATATTTCTGCAGTGAGTTTTTCTCCGAAAGAAATTGCCGCGAGCATTCGAAAATTTATTCCTGAATTTGAAATCAGTTATGCTCCTGATTTCAGGCAGAAGATTGCAGAGAACTGGCCTGAGAGTATTGATGATTCAGTGGCGCAAAAAGATTGGGGCTGGAAACCTGAATACGATATGGATGCCATGACCAAGGATATGCTGGAGCATGTACCGGGGGAGGTTGAAGTTCATTAACAGCAATTAGTTTTTAGTTATTTGTAATAATTAAATACAAATACACTTGCCTTTAATTTTTCAGGAAAAGTTTTCAGAATTTGAAATCGCTGTTTGGCGAATAAATGAAGATGAAAATTTTTTTCGGTTACAACTTCAACTCAGCGAAGAAGAAAAAATATTTCTTCAAAACATAAAAGCTCCAAACAAAAGATTGGAGTGGCTGGCATCGCGCCACCTGATTCGTTCGCTTTTGAAAACAGATTTGTTTATTGACAGCAACTTTAAACAAAAAGGAAAACCTGAATTGCTCAGCCATAAAAAGGAAATTTCTATTTCACATTCGTCGGGTGTGTGTGCGGTAATTGTGAGTGAAAAAAAAGCGGGGGTTGATATTGAACTGCTCGGAAGAAATGTTTCTTCCATGGCTCATAAATTTATTTCTGATGAAGAGAAAAAGAACCGCGAACTTACCGGTGATGAATTGCTTTTCATCTGGTGTGTGAAAGAATGTTTGTTTAAACTCTATGCAAAAGGCGGAGTGGATTTTCAACGCGATTTGTTTGCTGAACTTCCTATTGAAAAATCAGGAATCTCAAAAGCAGAAATCCGTAAAACAGATTTTTCGAAAACACTAACAATATATCACCGAATAATTGAAAATAATTTTTTGCTCTGCTGGACAGTTGACAATTAGTAATTGACAATTGACAGTTGACAATTGACATCGTTCTTTCACCTTTGAGAAAAAT
>DMRR01000154.1:0-2076 GCA_003455275.1 Bacteroidota bacterium
AAATAATCTCATTTAATTTTCAATGGCTTGATTCGCCTTGGATTTTTTTTATTTATTATTTGAAAATTCGGTAATACACGGCATTCTCACCATGGCAATCGCCATCCTTCCAATAAGTCATTCCGCATTTTTGCATCACTCTTATGGAAGCAACATTTTCTTTAATAGCACGGGCACAGATTTCTGTCATCCCCAGTTTTTCAAAACCATATTTCAAACAAGCGTGTGATGATTCGGTTGCGTAACCTTTGTTCCAATGTTTTTTCAGAAAGCGATAACCTAAATCAATTTGCCCGGTGTCTTCGAGTTTTCGCAAACCATTCCAGCCAAGAAATTCATTTGTATCCTTCAGTAACACCGTCCATCTTCCAAATCCATCTCTCTTATATGGAATGTAATTTTCAATCAAAGCTTTTGCTTCTTCTAAATTTTTGAAATGATTATCTCCGGTATAACGAATAACATCGGGGTCGCTGTTTAGCAGAAATAAATTTTCAGCATCTGAAATATCAAACTCCCGAAGTATCAATCGCGGAGTTTCCAAAATGAAATTCATCTTTAATATTCTAAAAGTTCTTTCATCTTCTCACTCAATCTTGTTTTGGCAAGAAAATTATTTTCCAACGGAATGGAGAATGGAACTGGAGTATCCAGTGAAGCAACTCGCATCACAGGCGCATCAAGATGAGCAAAACAATTCTCAGAAATCCATGCGCTGATTTCTCCGCCAATTCCTCCGGTCATGCAATCTTCATGAAGCACCAAAACTTTTCCGGTCTTCTTCACCGTTCTTTCAATTGCTTCTTTGTCGAAAGGAAGAAGAGTTCTTAAATCCAAAAGATCTGCAGAAAAATCTGAAATCTGAAATCTGAAATCTGAAATCTGTTGTTTCGCCCAATGCACTCCAGCGCCATAAGTAATAATGCTCATGTCATTTCCTTCTTCCACTAAGTTGGCTTTACCAATTTCAATGTTGTAATACTCTTCGGGCACAGCACCGCTGATGGCGCGATACAATGCTTTATGTTCAAAATACATTACCGGATTCGGATCTTCGAAAGCAGAAAGCAAAAGTCCTTTTGCATCGTAAGGATTCGATGGATAAACAACTTTTAATCCCGGAGTGTGAGTAAACCACGCTTCATTACTTTGAGAATGAAACGGACCGGCACCAACCCCAGCACCGGTTGGCATCCGCACAACTACATCTGCATTTTGTCCCCAGCGGTAGTAACTTTTCGCGAGGTTGTTGATGATTTGATTGAAGCCCACTGTTACAAAATCAGCGAACTGCATTTCCATCATTGCCTTAAAACCTTTGATGGACAAACCAAGCGCTGCACCCACAATTGCTGATTCACAAATCGGAGTGTTGCGCACTCTCTCTCTTCCGAATTCTTCAACAAAGCCTTCTGTGATTTTAAAAACTCCTCCATACTCAGCAATATCCTGTCCCATTAGCACAAGGTTGTGATGCTTGCGCATGGCGAGTTTCAGACCTTCGGAAATTGCATCAACAATTCTTAATTCCCGTTCTGATTTTTTTGGTGTGATGATTTGCGGTGTAAATGGCGCATACACATCATTCATTTCCTCGCTGGTGTTTGCAATAATTTCCGGCTCATCAAAAACCGGAGCGAGCGATTCTTCAATTTCTTTTTTCAGAAGAGCATGAGTCGTAGATATATTTTCATCATTCAACAAACCTTCATTCTTCAAAAACTCTTCGTAATGTTTTACCGGGTCTTTCTTTCCCCACTCTTCAATTAATTCTTTCGGAACATATTTTACTCCGCTCGCTTCTTCATGCCCGCGCATTCTGAAAGTCATGCACTCCAGCAACACAGGTGCTTGCTCGCGAATGCAGTACTCACGCAACTCTTTCACTGTATGATAAACTTCCAGAAAATTATTTCCATCTATGGTCACAGCTTTCATTCCATAACCAACTCCTCTGTCTGCTAAATGCTTGCATGCATATTGTTCCGAAGTGGGAGTGCTTAATCCGTAACCATTATTCTCAATCAGAAATATCACAGGCAATTTCCATACAGCAGCCACATTCAGCGCTTCATG
>DMRR01000154.1:2369-3935 GCA_003455275.1 Bacteroidota bacterium
AAATCTCCTTCGCTTGTTCCGCCCTCGCCGGTGAATGCGAGAGAGATTTTATTTTCTTTCTTCAGTTTATGTGCGAGTGAAATTCCATCAGCGATTGCGAGTTGCGGACCGAGGTGCGATATCATTCCAACGATATGATGCGGATTACTTCCGAAGTGAAAACTTCTTTCTCTTCCTTTAGAGAATCCGGATTTTTTTCCCTGCCACTGCGCGAACAACTGTGTGAGATTCATGTTTCGCCTAGTGAACACACCCAAGTTGCGGTGCATGGGCATGATGTATTCATCTTCATCGAGCGCAAGTGTTGCCCCTACGGCAATTGCTTCTTGTCCGATGCCTGAAAACCATTTTGAAATTTTTCCCTGGCGAAGCAGATTGAGCATCTTCTCCTCAATCATGCGCGGATATAAAATGGATTTATAAAACGAAAGCAACTGTTCGTCGCTCAAATTCTTTCTGTCGAATTTCATATGCGCGGCGAATATCGTGAAGAATAACTGACAGTATTTGTGAGTGGGGTAAAAGAAAAACCTACAATTCTTCTCTTGTTGCTTTGTAGATCACATAGCGCTTTTTTAATTCATCGAGCATGAAATAAAAATTGTTTTCATCTTCTCCTAAAAATTCGGGGGGATTAATTCCGGGTCTTGAAAAATTTTTTTCCATCATTAACCTGACCGCAGTCGTGCATGTGTAACCGGTGGTGCGGGCCATGGATGAAGTTTGTGTGGCTTGATCATAATAATCAAGCAAATTATAAGTGTACCGAACCTGAATATTGTTTTCACTGCCTTCAACTGTTACACGCATTACAGTAAATTCCTTTTCTCCTTTTTTGTACTTCCATTGTGGCAGCATGATGGCAGATGCCACATCAAGCGGTCGCACTTCTTTTCCATTAACAGAAATTTTTTCCTCTGAAAAAAAACCCATATCACGAAGCATTTCCATTGCAGCGCGATGCCCCGGATATCGCAGGGTTTTTTCTTTCATATCCGGAATGTGACTCATGGTTTTCAGAATGCTCCGTAAGCCGTCGGTATTGAAAGATTCAAGAGTTCCGATTTGATCGAAGTGAATAAATTCCGGTTCAGTGAGTGCTGCTTTAATTACAACCTTTCCGTTTTCCATCAACCTTGCCGGCCGCGTGTATTCTTCAATCACATCAATTGGAGAGAAGGGTGCTTTGTATTGGAACGGCAACTTTCTTTCTGCGGGAAGTCCACCCACCAGGCATTCAAAATATTTTACACTCATTCTTTTATTGTGATAACCAAGAATAATATTATCCATACCGGGTGCAACACCACAATCAGTAATTGCTGTAACATTATTTTTTCTAGCGAGTTCATCCAGCGCAAAAGCATCTTCAGGAAAAAAAGAAATATCTACAACAGGTTTTTTATTCTTTATTATGGTTTCAAGTGTTTTGAATCCCATGAAGCCGGGAACTGCTCCCACCACGCAGTCAGCGGTAGCAATTAACTCGCTGATTTTTTTTTCGTCAGAAAGATTTGCCTGCTCTGTTTTAATGTTAGGAATGTCTTTCAGTAGCGAAAGATTTTC
>DMRR01000112.1 GCA_003455275.1 Bacteroidota bacterium
GCCACAATTCCAATTACCATCATCAAAACATAAAAGCTGATATTGCCTGTTTGCAATTGTTTTAGGAGTGAACCAAAAAAATAAACTGACCGTCCACTTCCTTCCACTGTTCCGTCAATCACTTTTTTCTCGACAGTTCCAAATAAGAAATCGCCCGTTGCATACAACGGCTTCACAATAATTTTTTCATACAACTCATCTACATAAAACTTGTGGAGCGAAAGACGATACCAGAATGGTTTTTTGCTTTCATCAATTTGCTGCGCCACAGTTTTCTCTCCATAGCGCTGCATTGCCATCCGGTAAACAATCACAATCATCAACACAGAAATTCCCATCATCGCATATTCAAACACATGCGAAACTTCATGAGGAATAATTCGTGTATTGTTTCCGAAGACAGGATTAAAATATTGGGCAAGAAAATGTTTGCCTCCAAGCGCTTCCGGAATTCCAAGGAAACCACCAAGCGCAGAAAGCACCATGAGAATCATCAATGGAACAGTCATCACTTTCGGTGATTCGTGCAAGTGTTCGAGTTGATGTTTTGTGCCGCGGAACTCTCCGAAGAAAGTCATGATGAACATCCGGAACATATAAACCGAAGTGAGCACTGATGTGATAGCGAGTACTGAGAAGAGAATAGTTGACTGCGAATAAGCGGCAGAAAGAATTTCATCTTTAGAAAAGAAACCGGCAAACGGTGGAAACCCTGCAATGGCAAGTGTTGCAATGAGCATCGTAATAAAAGTGATGGGCAAATGTTTCCTGAGTCCGCCCATCTTGCGAATGTTTTGTTCGCCGCTCATGGCGTGAATCACGCTTCCTGCACCAAGAAATAAAAGCGCTTTGAAGAATGCGTGCGTCATGACATGAAACATCGCGCTTGAATAGGCAGTGACACCAAGCGCAACAAACATGTATCCGAGTTGACTCACCGTTGAGTAAGCCAACACTTTTTTAATATCAGTTTGCGTTAGCGCAATGATTCCTGCAAGCAATGCAGTGAGTGCACCAATCACCGCAACAAATTCACTCGTGGCAGGAGAGAGCGCATACAAAATATTCGAGCGTGCAATCATGTAAATACCCGCAGTCACCATGGTAGCCGCATGAATGAGCGCGCTCACGGGAGTAGGTCCTGCCATTGCATCGGGCAGCCAGGTGTAAAGTGGAATCTGCGCGCTCTTTCCCATTGCACCAACAAAGAGACAGAAAGTAATCAGCGCAAGCGTTCCATCACCTGAAGAAAAACTTCCTGCTCCATTGAACACAGAATGAAAATCAGAAGTGCCGAAAGTTTTGAAGATGAGAAATATGCCTAGCAGAAAACCTAAATCACCAATGCGGTTCATGATGAATGCCTTGTTTGCTGCCGCAGTGTATTCACGATTCTTAAACCAGAAACCAATGAGCAGATACGAACACAAACCCACACCTTCCCATCCAATGAACATCATCACATAGTTTGCACCAAGCACGAGCACGAGCATACTGAACATAAAGAGATTCAGGTAAGCGAAAAATTTTCCGAAGCCCTCATCGCTGTGCATGTAGCCCGCCGAGTAAACATGAATGAGAAAACCAACCCCCGTTACAATCAGCATCATGATAATGCTGAGGCGGTCAACAAGGAAGGAAAAGTCAACCGAATAATTTCCGGCACTAATCCAGGTGAAATAATTTTTCTGAATTTCATGACCACTTCTTCCAAGGTCTTCATAAAAAATTCCGCAGGCAATCATGAAGGAGAGAAGAACAGTGCCGCAGCCAATAATTGCTGAAAGGTTTTTTGATATTCTGCCAAAGCCCAAACCATTAATCGCAAAGCCAATCAATGGAAGCAACGGTACTAACCAAACGAGTTCTGTCATCATTTTTTCAGGACTTGTCCCGATTATTTCGAGAGCGCGACAAAACTAAAAGCGAGGCGCAGATTTGGAAATTAGTAGCTACAACAATTCAAGCAAATATTCACTATTGTGTTTCTCATAACTATAATTTGTTTTGTCTTTTTACAATCTCAATATGAAACCTGAACGAGTTTACAAAATCATTTTCGCAAGTGTGTATCCGTTGTATGTGAAGAAAGCAGAAACAAAAGGGCGCACGAAGGAAGAACTTGATGAAATAATTTGCTGGCTCACCGGTTACACTAAAAAATCATTGCTTCAACAAATTGATAAGCGCAGCGATTTAGAAACCTTCTTCGCTGAAGCACCACAACTGAATCCTAATGTTTCAAAAATCACGGGAGTGATTTGCGGTTATCGTGTGGAAGAAATTGAAGACAAGCTCATGCAAAAAATCCGTTACATGGATAAACTCATAGATGAATTAGCGAAAGGAAAAGCGATGGAAAAGATTTTAAGAAAGTAGATTTTAGATTCCCTGAAAGTATTGACATACTAAATAGGTAGAATCAGCCAACTCTTCAGTCTGAATAAAAATTCTCCGTCAATATTTCCAGGTAAATGCCTGAATTTTGAAATGGTTTTGTGTTTGATAAGCAGAACAAAAAAATCAAGATATGAATCTTAATCAGTTTACCATAAAGAGCCAGGAAGCAATTCAGAAGGCTCAGGAAATTACGCTTGGTAATCAGCAGCAGCAAATTGAAAATGCGCACCTGCTAAAAGGCATCATTGAAACAGATGAAAATGTTGCTCCTTTCCTGCTGAAGAAAATCGGTGTGAACATTTCGCAACTCGAACAGAAGTGTGATGAAATGATTTCGAAGTTTCCGAAAGTGAGCGGCAGCCAGGTTTATCTTTCTTCAGAAGGAAACACCACGCTGATGAAAGCGCAAGCGTATCTGAAAGAATTCAAAGATGAATTTGTTTCGATCGAACACTTGCTGCTTGCATTGGTTGCAGGAAAAGATGCAGTAGCGCAATTGCTGAAAGAATCAGGAGCAACAGAAAAAGATCTGCGACTCGCTGTGAAAGAACTTCGCAAAGGCAGCACGGTGAAAGATCAAAATGCTGAAGCGCAATTCAACGCACTGAATAAATATGCGAACAACCTGAATGAACTCGCACAAAGCGGTAAGCTTGATCCGGTGATTGGTCGCGATGAAGAAATCCGAAGAGTGCTTCATATACTTTCCCGCCGCACAAAAAATAACCCTGTGTTGGTGGGTGAACCCGGAGTAGGAAAGACTGCAATTGCAGAAGGCATTGCTCACCGGATTGTGAATGGTGATGTTCCTGAAAATCTGAAATCGAAAATCATTTACGCATTGGATATGGGCGCGCTCATGGCAGGTGCAAAGTATCGCGGTGAGTTTGAAGAAAGATTGAAAGCAGTGGTGCGCGAAGTGACCGAGAGCGATGGAGAAATTATTTTGTTTATTGATGAAATTCACACGCTCATTGGCGCAGGTGCAACAGAAGGTGCAATGGATGCAGCAAATATTTTGAAGCCCGCACTTGCACGAGGAGAACTCAGAACTGTTGGCGCAACAACTCTCAATGAGTATCAGAAATATTTTGAAAAAGATAAAGCACTTGAGCGTCGCTTTCAGAAAGTGATGATCAACGAGCCGACTGAAGAAGATGCAATTTCAATTCTTCGCGGATTGAAGGAGCGCTACGAAACACATCACAAGGTTCGGATTAAAGATGAAGCAATCATTGCAGCGGTTGAACTTTCAACCCGCTACATCAGCGAGCGATTTCTCCCCGACAAAGCAATTGATTTGATTGATGAGGGCGCAGCAAAACTTCGCCTTGAAATGGATTCTCTTCCCGAAGAATTGGATGAGATAGAAAGAAGAATTCGTCAGCTTGAAATTGAGCGCGAAGCCATCAAGCGTGAGAAGGATGCGAAGAAGGTGAAGGAACTCAGCGGTGAAATCTCCAACCTGACTGAACAACGCAATCAACTGAAAGCAAAATGGCAATCAGAAAAAGATGCAGCGAACAAAGTGCAGGAAGCAAAAACTGAAATTGAAAATTACAAGTTGCAGGCAGAGCAGGCAGAGCGCGCCGGTGATTACGGAAAAGTTGCTGAGTTGCGCTACGGAAAAATTCGCGAAGCTGAATCAAGATTGAAGGAAGCAGAACTTCAACTCAAAGCAACAAGCGGATCACGAATGCTGAAAGAAGAAGTAGATGCAGAAGACATTGCACAAATAGTTTCGAAGTGGACCGGAATTCCGGTGAGCAAAATGATGCAGAGTGAAAAGGAAAAACTTTTGCATCTCGAAGAAGAATTGCATCAGCGAGTAATTGGCCAGGAAGAAGCAGTGAGTGCTGTGAGCGATGCAATTCGCCGCAGTCGTGCGGGCTTGCAGGATGCAAAGCGACCAATAGGTTCATTCATTTTTCTTGGAACCACAGGAGTTGGAAAAACAGAACTGGCAAAAGCGCTTGCAGAATTTCTTTTCAATGATGAAAGCGCAATGACTCGAATTGATATGAGTGAATACCAGGAGCGCCACGCTGTGTCGCGCCTGATTGGCGCGCCTCCCGGATATGTTGGTTATGATGAAGGTGGTCAGTTAACAGAAGCGGTTCGCCGCAAACCATATTCAGTTGTGTTGCTCGATGAAATTGAAAAAGCGCATCCGGATGTGTTCAATATTCTGTTGCAGGTTTTGGATGATGGAAGATTGACCGATAACAAGGGTAGGGTAGTGAACTTCAAAAACACCATCATCATCATGACAAGCAACATGGGTTCGAACATCATACAAGAAAACTTTTCGAAGATCACCGAGAAGAACAAGTATGGAATTTTGGAAACCACAAAAGTGGAAGTAATGGACTTGTTGAAGAAAACTATTCGCCCTGAATTTCTTAATCGGATTGACGACATTATTATGTTTTCTCCGCTCATGAAGAATGAGATAAGAGGAATTGTTGAAATTCAGATTCGTCAACTGCAACAGATGCTGATGAAGAACAACATTGTGCTCAAAGTTTCTGACAAAGCGAAAAAGCAATTGGGCGAAATGGGTTACGACATCAACTTCGGCGCGCGACCTTTGAAGCGAGTGATTCAAAAAGAATTGGTGAATGAACTATCTAAGAAAATTCTCTCCGGAGAAGTGCAGTCTGATTCTGCAATCTGGATTGATGCTAACACTGATGGCGGACTAGTGTTCAGCAATGAAGCAAGTTCGGTGCAGTTGAATTGATCTTTTTAATCAACGAGTAATAAGACTTTGATAAAGATTTTTTTCAGCCTAAGAATCTCAAACTATTTTTCCGGGCAGAAAAAAAATAATGATGAAGAAAAATTATTGTTCGCCTGTTCTGATTGCTCTTTGTATTCTCAGTTTTGTTCTGATTGACAAAAAGGGACAAGCACAATATTTTCCGAACTATGAATTACCGCTTTTAAAAGGAACAGTTCCATATAAAATGCCCTGGGTTGGTGGCTTAAATAACCCACAGTTTTCTGCTGCTGATTTGAATGAAGATGGAATTAAGGACCTTGTAATTTTTGACCGGACCGGAAATAAATTACTTACATTCTTAAATGGTGGTACTCCTAATACTGTCGATTATAGTTATGCGCCACAGTACGAAAAAAATTTTCCTGTTATGGAGAATTGGTGTCTTCTTCTTGATTTCAACTGTGATGGAATTGAAGATATTTTCACTGAGGCTCGCCCCATTCCTTCGGGCATTTCAGTTTATAAAGGTTATTACAATTCTGACAGTGAACTTTGTTTTACAACTTATACCAAGCTAATAAAATTTCATCCGACAACCGGTAGTCCGCTTAATTTATTTGTTTCGGCTGTTGACATACCGGCTATAGTGGATGTAGACAATGATAATGATATAGACATACTCACCTTTGAACAGAGCGGCGGATACATTGGCATGTATGAAAACTTTTCGCAGCAGCTTGGATATGGATGCGACAGCTTTTATTATGAACTTTCGGATCCTTGCTGGGGCGATATTTTTGAAGGAGTTCAGTTACCAAAATGGCTCAATCAACCGTGTCCTTTCCGATTAGAGGGAATAGCTGATAATCCAGAAAATAATTCTGATAACATAAACGGATCTTATCGTGGTGGCGGTACTCGCCACACCGGAAGTTGCGAGGTTGCATATGACAGCGATAATGATGGAGATAAGGAAATAATTATTGGTGATATTTCTTACGATGAATTAGTATTTCTTCATAATGGCGGAAATACATTAAACTCAATTCTTGCCTGGCAGGATACTTCTTATCCTAGTTATTCAATTCCCTCGCACATTTCGTTTTTTCCTTGTGCATATCACCTCGATATGGATAATGACGGAAAAAAAGATTTAATGGGCGCACCAAATTCTGAATATGGTTCTAATGTTCTTGCTTGTTCCTGGTTCTATAAAGAAATCGGAACCGACACCAGCATTTTAAGTTATCAAACTGATTCACTTTTTACAAGTGAAATGGTTGATTTGAATGAAGGATGTAATCCTGTTTTTACAGATATTAATAACGACGGGTTAACTGACATTTTGATTTCAAACAGAAAATATTTTAATGACTATTCAAGAATATCTTATCTTGAAAATGTGGGGTCGGATACTGTTCCTCAATTCAAATTAATCACGCGCGACTGGATGAATCTTTCTACACTTCATCTGCAGGGCCTCTATCCGGCACTCGGCGATTTAGATGGCGATGGAGCTGATGAGATGCTTCTTGGAAATGAAAACGGCAACTTGCTTTATTTTGAAAATACCGGTGGTGGTGTGAGCCCCGATAATTTTGTGCTTTCTAATCCAAATTATTTTTCAATTGATGTTGGAAGTTACAGCACCCCACAAATTGTGGATGTAAATGGTGATGGAAAATTAGATATTGTAATAGGCGAGCAAACAGGCCAGTTGAACTATTGCCGGAATAATGGAACTACAACCTCTGCAGATTTTTCGGCAGTGCAATCGTCATTTGGGAATGTACTGGTTCAAGTATCCGGATCAAGCGTTGGATTCAGTGTTCCATGCCTTGTAAAACTTAATGGCCAAACAACCTGGACCTTGCTTGTTGGGTGCGAAAGCGGAATAATTTTTCAATATGACAGTATAGAAAGCAATATAGCCGGAACTTTTCATTTGCAAGATTCATCGTTTGCCGATTTGCATCCGGGTACTTTCAGTTCAATAAGTGCTGCTGATATTAACAGCGATGGCAGCCTTGAACTCATCATTGGAAATTACAGAGGCGGATGCACCATTTATGATACTTCCTCTCTTCATAATTATGGCGGCATCAATTCAGTTGAAGAATGGAGTGTTAATCTGTTTCCTAACCCTGCAAGTAATTACCTCAGTATTCTTTCAAACAAAGAAATTAATCATGCAGAAGTTTTGGATCTGCTTGGAAGAAAAGTAGAGGAATATTCAATCAATAATTCCAAAGAATTTACCTTGAATGTTAATCAACTTTCATCATCCATTTACTTTGTCCGTCTCAGGTCAAAGCAAAACAGCTACTCCATAAAATTTGTTAAGCTGTAATTACGCTTGCGTTTGCAGGAAGGTAAGTCCTACCTCCAGCGTAAAAGAGAAACTGAACAGAAAAACGAAGAGATCATACTTCGTCATACCAGCCATTACAGTTTCATTGTCATTCATTTCTCTTTTAACAAAGAGCGAAATTTCTTTAATGTAAGCCATGAACTAAAATTTTTTGTTGTATCACCGCTTTACTTTTTCATTGATGAAAAGTTTCATATATGAAGAGGTTTTTCATCACCTCAAAATGCCTGTTTGGCATTTCAATATGATAAAAGAGTTGCCGTTTTACACAATAAGTAATTAATAATTCGTTTTACAGATGCTAAAATTTTAAAGATGAAAACGGGCGATGAAAATTCGAAATGGAAAACTGAAATAAGGCAACTGCTCACCTCTTTGGAAAAAGAAATTAATCAGGCTTCCCAAAAGTATCCGCTGTTAGAAATTGAAAACAGAATCAAGAACAAATATTTCAGAGAACAACTTATTGAAATAGATATCTTGCTTTTAGATTGGATTATTGATTTGTAATTCTGGGAGAAAAATCACCACGCCGAACACTGATTCATTTTATTTATGTTCTTTGTTGTCTTGAAATGAATATCAGTTTTGCAAAATACCAGGGAGCTGGAAATGATTTCATCATGATTGATGGAAGAAATAATTATCAACTTTCTGAAGAGCAGATTTTGAAGCTTTGCAATCGTCACTTCGGAATTGGATCTGATGGATTAATTATTTTGATGCCGGCTAACGACGCAGATTATGAAATGCTTTATTATAATTCTGATGGAAGAATAGGAAGCATGTGCGGCAATGGTTCGCGATGCGCATTTGAATTTGCAAACGAAATTGGTCTGATTAATAAACCAAAAATATTTTTCAAAGCATTTGACGGAATTCATACTGCTGAAAAAATTTCCGACTCAACTTTTCGCATAAGCATGAACGATGTTCAGGAAATTAAATTGCTTGCTGAAAATATTTTTGAAACAAACACCGGTTCGCCTCACTACATAAAATTTATTTCCGAAGTAAATGATTTTGATATTGAAAAATTTGGCTACGATATCAGAAATAGCGAAGTGTATAAGGCAAACGGAATAAATGTAAATGTGGCAGAAGTTATTTCAGAGAATGAATTGAGCATGCGCACTTACGAAAGAGGGGTAGAAGCTGAAACACTTGCCTGCGGAACAGGAACTGTTGCAGTAGCACTATGCTATCATTGTTTCATAAATTCTTTATCAACTGAAAACGAAATTTCAATACACGCACGCGGAGGCGACCTTAAAGTTTTTTTCAGAAAAAATCCGGGATCAAATTCCTATTCAGATATATTTCTTCAGGGGGAAGCAAGAAAAGTTTTTGAAGGAAAATATTTGGTTTAAGAAATGTTTGTTGACAATTAGTTATTCATTCATACTCTAGCTTCAATTTCTTATTTTGGTCGCAAATTTTTTAGCAAGGTCAATATAGGTTTATCCAAAGCGGGGTTATTAAATTCATTTGAAAACATTATTCTGAAATACTGAATTCCGTTGGTTGGATTTATTAGATTGTTTTTGTTAAGAATTATTTTTTTTCCTTGCTTTTTAAAAAAAAAAAAATTATACATTGTGAAGCATAATTTTTTCAAACCATAAACTTTTTAAACTATGAACCATTTAGATGCCATCCGAAATTTTCTCACCACCTGCGAAACCGATTTCACAAAGTTTTTTGAAAAAGGAAACAACGCTGCTGGTACCCGTGTTCGCAAACAAATGCAGGAATTGAAGAAAATGGCGAATGATATTCGCGCAGAGGTTCAGGCGAAAAAAGCTTCCTCCAAAGGATAGGCTACTTCTCTCCCTCAAAAAAAATCCCCTCTTTTTTCATAGGGGATTTTTTTTTGTTTCATCTTTTCAGTTGAATGAATTTAATTTGATTTATGCAGTT